>NZ_JAUBQE010000039.1:0-77375 GCF_036701115.1 Microcoleus sp. Pol1C5
TTGTAGCGTTAGATACTGGCGAGGATTTAGATGCGTCTCGAAAACTTTTTGGTATAATTGAGGGAACATATATTTTGCGTGGGGGTCGCAGCGACCCCAATTTTTTTGGGTTACGGTTGGCTCAAACCCTTATTCTACCTGATTTGCAGCCCCCTTGTCACCCCTTGAGCCAAAAGCCCCAGAACCATTCACTTCAACCAGGCAGGGTGACCCATCAAAGCTGCAAAAGGCTGTACTCCCCGCAACTGATTCGACAGTGGCAAATGCCCTCTCGGCGCGCTCAAATCCCAAATAAACTCTTGCGGATACCGCGTCCAATTATTCCCCTTCTTCCAGCCAATTAGCGGCCACAATTTATCCCAATTCTTGCCAGAACTTAGCCAAATTTCCCGCTGCACTGAAAATCCAAATTTGCCTTCGGAATGAACTTTCCACAGGGTATTAATTGTTTGCAAATCCGCCACCGGCAAACTCTCAACTTGCGTAAAATACAGCCACTTTCTCACGGAAGCTGTATCACCGGCCAATTCACAAAGCTTGTCTAAAGTCAAGCGATCGGCTTCTTGAAATTCCTGTAACGCCAATAATTGTTGCAGCGGAGTGTAATCAACGTTAGAGTCCGATCGCAGTGGCACAACCCCAGTTGGAAAATTCGCTTGCAAAAACTCCGCCGCTCTCGGAGAATTAGCACTGTAAAGAATTTGGTAAGCCTTACCCATTACCGCAGTCGGTGCCTCTGACTTGCGCTCTAATAAAAATTCCATCAATACATCCCAACCGGAATCTGCTATTTGTTGTTGTAGCAGTTGCAGTTGAGCTTTTTCCGAACCAGACCTCAACTGAGAGCGGAGTTCGGCTGTATCGGCCGCCGAGTCTAGAGGAGAAGTAGAAATCGAGTCAGTCATGAGAAACTATCAGCTATCAGCTATCAGCTATCAGCTATTAGCTGAAGCCCTGGTTTTCCCCCATTGTACAATGGTACTGACTCCGATTCACTTCTCTGTACTCGCATGCCTGCGCGCAACCCCACCTAGTTTTGCCTCACGCCCCCACCCTCTTCACCAATGGCAGCAATAGCAAATCCCTCTACCATCTGAATTTTACGATCGATGCCATGTCAAAGAGTTTTTCTTGAACCTAGTCGTCCACGATGGAAACCCATGCAGAGAACGAAGGCGGAAAAAAGTTTATGTCATATTCCGAGTCTTCCCACTCTTTGACCCAAAGCGGCACGGCGCCGGGGCGAGGAGTTGCAGAAAAGGTGCGTTCTTTGACTTCGATCGAATGAAATAGCTGTTTTAAAGTATCTCCCCGATCCAAAGCTTCGCTAAGGATGTCGTCCAACTCAGGATCGACCCGTTTGACACGGTTTTTGTCCTCCTCCAGCCACAGAAGTTTCAAAGACTTCAGATCTCTCGGACTGAGGATGCTCTTGTAGTACACGCGCTTGAGGGTCGCTACGGGTTCCAATGAGCGTTCGATCCGGCGAATTTGCTGAACTCGCAGGTAGTGCCATTCCGCTAAACGCTTGCTTTCCGAAGGCGGGAGAGTACCCTTGCCCGCTGCGTGTTTGTAGTCGTATTTAATCAAACTGCAAGCCATATTGGCTAGCAGATGAATTAACTGTTTTTCTTTGGGTGTTGCCTGACGCCGTTCCTGGGTTCTTGTCAATACGCGCTGTCTGCGGGTAGTTTCGAGAGTATTTTCCATTGGGTTTTTACGAGATGAAATACGATTGTGCCAGATCCAAATCCCGAACATCAGAAGGTAAGGAAGTTGATAGGCGGGGAAACTCCACCGACAGACTCGCCTTACCTATTTATTTTCCCATCCACCGTTCTCTGAAACTGATCCCCACCCCTGGGATTAGGTAGACTGATCTTGGGATCGAGTTTTAACTACCTCGATTAGAGGCGGTTGGGACAACAAGCACCACAACTACAACCACAACCGCATCAGAGCGAACCACACAATAGCGCCAATTATTTCCTGCCTTTGCGCGTTTTTACCTCTTCTTGCTCCCCATCCTCATTCGTTCCAGTGTAGTTAAAGTCGGGACGACTCTCCCAAGCCGTCAAACTGCTGGCTGATGAATGCTGTGGGGCGATCGCTGAAGCGCTGGCGCTGCCTGCCTGGAAAAAGCCGAAGCCAGCCGAGGCAATTACCCCTAATACTAAGATGCTGTTTTTCATGTTCGATGACCCTGATTTGCGTAGATTGACACTTTTTGGCTAACCCGATCTGTCAGAAATGGGTTGATGCAATAGCCCACTTGTCTTCTGATAAATCTGCCTGCCATAATCAATTCAGACAGGCACACCCGCTTGCGATCGGAAACGCCGGAAGTGACGTGTTACTAATGTCCACGATCATCCATCAACCCGAATTTTTTGGGTAGTGGAGCGAAAGCCATCAGGGCGTCGATCCATCAGGGAGTTATGCCATCAGGGTGCTAATCCATCGGGTAGTTAAGCCATCAGGGCGCATCTTCTACAATTAGCCACCGACTTAACTTTTATAGTTGAGTAAGTGGTTAGCCTGGTACTGACAAAGCCTTTAAGAATTAAACTTTTTGTGGATGCATCCTGAAAAGTTTGTTCTTAGGAATCCCCGAACGCGAAAGCCCGGGGAAAGTCAGCAGCATGGAATTCCATGCAATCTAAGTCAACTAAAAAAACGCAGATTAACGATATCTCCCACTCAAGCAGTCCTCAGCAAAACGCTGGGGTTTTTTATTGGCAGCCATTGCGAGCGCGTTTTTCTCCGGCATCCGGCAAGCGGATCTGAAGGCAGAAGGTTGACGGCGCTGTGGTTAGGAGTTTCCCTGCCCACATCATACCACCGGGTGAAATTTAAAGTATTATTGTAAAAAAATGTGAAAAAAACTGCCTTTTAGCGTTCTCAATCCGAGGACAGTGAAAATTCATCTAATTATGTGAACGAGTGTAAAAAATCAAGTGGCGGGATACGATTCAGCCGATCGTAGGATTTGGGGTGAACGCTTGCAAAGATACGGTAAAGATTGATGAGAAGAAAGCTGAGCTAGTAGACAATAGAGAAAGAGGAAGAAAAATTTTTTACCATAGTAAGGCCGATTCAAAAAAAACCATGCAAATGCAACAGCCCAACTCCAAACCCTTATTGAATAAGTCATTCCCCAATCTAAAATCTAAAATCTAAAATGCTATAAGCCGACCATAATTGCAATTTGTAACCTTTCGATCGCACAGCATAGGGGTGTAAAATCTTGATGAATTCCCAGATGACAGCAGAACTCAACTCAACGTACCACTATCAAGTCGGAGGATATTTGCCTGCCGGTGCGCCCACCTATGTCAGGCGATCGGCCGACAGCGAACTCTACGAAGGACTCAAAGCCGGAGACTTCTGCTACGTGTTGAGTGCGCCGCAAATGGGAAAGTCCAGCCTGCTAGTGCAAACTGCCAAAAGGTTGCAAGCCGAAGGTACAGTTTTTGCCGCCGTCAACTTGAGAAGCATCAGCAGCCCTGATATCTCTCCCCAAAAGTGGTATGGCGCAATCATGTACCGCATGGCAAGCAGTTTACACATCACAAACAGATTTGATGCTATCAAGTGGTGGAACGATCGCGAACTGTTATCGCCGGTGCAGCGATTGGAGATATTTATCGAAAAAGTTTTACTCAAGTCACTTCAGCAAAATCTGGTAATTTTCATAGATGACATTGACAGCATCAGCAGCCTAAATTTCAATACCAGCGATTTTTTTGCCTTGATCCGGGCTTGTTACTCCAAGCGGGTAGAGCAACCGGAATACGATCGCCTGACTTTTGCTGTTATGGGAGTAGCAGCCCCCTCAGAATTGATCCGAGATCCAAGATGCAACCCTTTTAATATTGGACGGCAGATTCATTTAAGTCGATTCCAACTGCACGAAAGTTTGCCGCTAGCAAAAGGATTGGCTCTCAAAGCTTTCCGCCCCCAAAAAGTGCTCCAAGAAATATTAGCTTGGACGGGCGGCCAACCGTTTTTAACTCAAAAAATTTGCCACTTGGTACTTGAATACGGGCCTTTTATTGGCAGAAATGCCGAAGCTCATCAGGTTGAAAAACTGGTCAAACACAGAATTATTAAAAATTGGGAAGAAGAAGACGAACCCCAACATTTAATACCAATTCGCGATCGCATTTTCCATAGCCACTGCGACCTCACGCGGCTGTTAACGCTGTACCAGCAAGCTTTGCAACCGCTCAAAGCAACGAAACCGGGGCAATCGCAGGGAGTACCAGAAGATTACTCTCCCGAAAAAATCGAATTGCAACTGTCAGGACTGGTGGTTAAGTCTCACGGTAAATTAATAGTTTCCAACCTAATTTATCAGTCAGTTTTTAATAGATTCTGGGTGGAAAAAGAGCTGGGAAAATTGGCTCCATACCACTCCGCGCTAGCAGCATGGCTGGCTTCAGACCGCGAAGATGAATCGCTGTTATTGACAGGAGAAAGTTTGCAGTCAGCTTTGGATTGGGCTGCGAACAAACAATTAAGCCAAGAACACTATTGGTTCTTGAATCCCGATCGAACTTTTGAGGAAAAACCGACAGTGGTTGTCCCACCAGTTGCAGAAAGCAGCGTAGACACAGATGCAGACAGCCGCATCCTCACCCCGCCCTCAGATAGTGTTCCAACTGGCAGCAACGAACAGATATTGTACGATCACATCGTCTCCTGCGTAGAAGCGGAATCCCCCGCACAGGTGATCGAGCGGTTCCGAAAGCTATTTATCGACGGCATGGGCTATCCCGATCGAGAGATTGAAGCAACTTTGTACAGTATAGTCTCCGTCAAGCGATTGGATCAGCACTTTAAATATATCCTCCACCGCTGCTGCTACATCCCGATCAACCGCTGGCAATTGCAATCACACAACCAGTTCGCGATCGCCAAGTTGGTAGCTTTATTTAAGCAGGCTTCTCCCCGATTTGGGACGGAATTTTACATAGTCAAGCGCTTGCAAGAACAAATAGCTTTCTTTACTAAAAGTGAAGAATTTCAGACCATAGAGCGCTTAGTAAAAGCCTTAGATAGAGAGGCGGAACCGCAGACACAAGATACAGATTCTCCTTTGGGCGAATTGATATGTCGGTATCCTTATTTGTACGGCTATTCTCTACTGAGCAAGGGCAGCATTGAGGAAGACCAACAAACCATTCAAAAACTGGCATTTCAAAGACAGCGACAATTTGAAACACATTTGTCTCAATATTTAAATTATTTGGTTGAGCCGAGAAATACAGAAATAGGAATTGTGGATCGGGCAGCTAATCCCACACTGTTGAACGATGCAGAACTGCACTTAGCGGTCAGGGAATTTGCGGGAAAAGTCGCAGGCGATCGCAGCTACAAAGAAGCGGCTCAATTTTTCCTGAGAGATTCCAGACAAACTCCATCTTACGGCTCATTTAAAGTAAATTTATATGAATATTTAATATCGTCGATCGAGCCAGAATACGGCGGGCGTCAATTTAATGACCGTTTGTACAAACAAATCAAAAATACATTGCGAGAAAATGATTCGGTGAAATTTAATAATTCATTGTTAGTTCGGACTTGCCACCAGTTGTTCAACTTCTTAGTAGTGGAAAATTCTCAACATCCCAGCCACTACGTTTTTTACGACTTGGTGTACAACCTTGGCGCCAGCAGGACAATGGGTTTACTGCTGAAACTTGTACTGCTTTCGGGCAAAGTCAAACCAGAGTTGGAAAAGCGATTTTCTATTTTGTTTAATCACTATGAAGGTAAAGCTTCTAATGAAATTATGTGGTTTGTCAAATCGTTGGAAAATTTCAATGTGGCTTTGGTTGTGAATTTTGGTAAGACGGATTTGTCTTTGGTTAAACAGCATCTTATTTTGAATTGACAACAAAATTGATCCGGCTGCCTTATATAATAGTATTAACTCAAAAAAATTCAGGTAAAACACATGAAAGCCTTTGAAGTCACAGGAACGATCGACAAAAAGGTCAATTAATTCTCGATCGACCTTTAACACTAGACACTCCGGGCCCCGTGCGAATCATCGTCCTCTTTCAGGAACCTACAGATAAAGGTGAAGACGACCCCGACGATACTTCAGTTGAAGAAGTAAAAGCTAGTCTCAGAAGAGCGTTGCAGCAAGCCAAAGCCGGACAAACCCGAACAATCTCTGAACTGTGGGAGAGAATCGATCGATTTTAGATTTTAGATTTTAGATTTTAGACGATCGCACGATCGATCAACCTGAACAGCCGTCGATCGTACTTTTGTGAACCATTTACTCAAAATCCGTGAAGCGAAGCTATCCCGAAGGGAATCGCGCAAATATCAGCCTCAACTCCATCTGCAGCATCATAGTCGAGTTTGATGAAAGCCAATAGCGGTGTATTATTAACTCTATGATTAGCTATCTCAAAGGCACAGTAGCCGATATCGCCAAAGGCAGCAACCGCGTCATATTGACTCTGGAAGTCAATCAAATCGGCTATGAAATCCAAATTTTGCCCCGCGTGACGGGTCAATTGCCAGCATCCGGCGAAGTCGCCCAAATTTTTACCCACCAGCAAGTTAAAGAAGACCAAATTGTTTTGTACGGTTTTGGCAGCGCGGCCGAACGCGATTTGTTTCGGCAGTTGACGAGTGTCAGCGGTGTCGGTGCTCAACTGGCGATCGCACTTCTCGATACTTTAGGATTGCAAGATTTAGTCCAGGCGATCGTCGGCGGTAACACCCGCATCCTCGCCAAAACTCCGGGCGTGGGAACAAAAACCGCAGAACGTCTGGCCCTGGAACTCAAAAGCAAACTCTCGGAATGGCGACAGCAAGCAGGTTTGACAACTTCAGTCGCCGCCGGAGTCCCCCCAGCTATTCAAGAAGAAGTCGAGATGATCCTGCTGGCGATGGGATACACTGCTGCTGAAGTCTTGCAAGCGCTGCAAACCCTCAGTCAAGACAGCACTTTATCCGCCAAAGGTAATGCCGATGATTGGATACGTGAGGCGATCGCCTATTTGAGCCGATAATCCCCTACAACATCCAAAAACCGGGAATAAAAACCAAAATTCGGTCGTGCCAACAAACCCATCCCTGGCAAAAATTTTATAGTTATTATGCTTCCCCTGTGATAACATTGGAGATTGTGACAATCGTACAAAAAAAACTAAAATCAATTCATGGCTCTTACACAACAGCGCAAACAAGAAATCATGGGCGACTTCCAAACCCATGAAACCGATACCGGTTCAGCAGATGTCCAAGTCGCCATGCTGACCGATCGCATCACAAAACTCAGCGCCCACCTGAAAATCAACCAAAAAGACTTCGCCTCCCGGCGCGGTTTGATGATGATGATCAGCCGCCGCAAGCGCCTGCTGGCATACATCCAAAGGGAAAATGTCGATCGCTACAAAGCATTGATTGCCCGTCTAGGCATTCGCGGCTAAACACCAAAGCCAAAATTTGCGACAATATTCTTTAATCTTGGGCAAACACCAAGACTTATTGAAAAATGTTCGAGATTTCAGGTTAGAGATAAAATATGTCCTCCGAACCACCCCGCAAGCGCTTGCCCTTTGAACCGGCAACGAATCGTAAAAAAACGCCTAAAAAGCCCCCAGAACCCCAAGCAAGCGTAGCCTTAGAGTCGGATTCTGCCGACAAGCAGCCCAAAGCTAACAAAACCGGAAAACAGGCGCAATCCATCCCAGAAGTAGTCAGCCAACGCATGATATCTCGCATAGCGGTATTCTGCGGCATACCTACCCTATTGGGAATTTGCACATTTTTTGTCAGCTATTTGGTAGTCAGGAACGGCTTGTTCGATCTGCCCAACACAGCAGTATTGCTGGTAAGCATGGGCTGTTTTGGTCTAGGCGTTCTGGGATTAAGCTACGGAGTCCTCTCAGCTTCCTGGGATGAAGAAGTTTCAGGAAGCACTCTGGGGTGGGAAGAATTTAATACCAATTTTGGACGGATGCGAGAAGCGTGGCGCGCCGCGAAGCCAAAAAGTTAATCATTAGTCATGAGTTATTAGTCATTAGTCATTAGCTAAAAAACTAAGCTGTTAACCATTAGCGAGTTTGTCCTTGGGGAGGGAATAAGAACCCACCCCACAACAATGCTAAAAATACTGATATAAATAGATTCTCGATCGCCATTGCATCTATTTTTCTCAGTGCATCAGAGTCATCATCCGTTTCTAGCCCAACTAAAAAGGCAAAAAAATATGATTATTGTAATGAAAGCCGGCACTCCAGAAGCCGAGATCGATCGACTAGACGAAGACCTCCGCACTAACTGGGGTTTGATACCAGAAAAAATCGTCGGCCGTTACAAAACCGTCATGGGTTTGGTAGGCGACACCGCCGAGCTCGAACCTATGCAACTGCGCGAATTGAGCACCTGGATTGAAGAAGTCCTGCGCGTGGAAAAACCCTACAAACGCGCTTCTCTGGAGTACCGCCAAGGAGAAGCCAGCGAAGTAGCGGTTGCTACTCCTTTAGGAACTGTAATGATCGGCTTGCATCACCCGATCGCGATCGTAGCAGGCCCTTGCTCGGTCGAAAACGAAGAAATGATTGTCGAAACGGCAATGCGGGTCAAAGCTGCAGGAGCTCATTTTCTCCGTGGTGGCGCTTACAAACCGAGAACTTCCCCCTACGCTTTCCAAGGCCACGGCGAGAGTGCTTTGGGATTGCTAGCTGCGGCGCGGGAAGCTAGCGGTTTGGGAATTATTACGGAAGTTATGGATGCGGCGGACTTAAGTGCGATCGCAGAAGTAGCCGACGTGATCCAAGTCGGCGCGAGAAATATGCAGAATTTCTCACTGTTGAAGAAAGTCGGAGCTCAAGACAAACCAATTTTGCTGAAGCGCGGCATCTCCGCCACCATTGAAGAATGGTTGATGGCTGCTGAGTATATCATGGCTTCTGGCAATCCGAACGTGATTTTGTGCGAGCGCGGAATTCGCGGCTATGACAGACAATATACGCGCAATACGCTAGATTTGTCGGCGGTTCCAGTGTTGCGGACTCTGACTCACTTACCGATTATGGTTGACCCCAGTCACGGCACCGGTTGGGCGCAGTTTGTACCGTCAATGGCGTTTGCTTCGATCGCCTCTGGTACAGATTCCCTGATGATTGAAGTGCACCCGAATCCGAAAAAAGCTTTGTCTGACGGGCCGCAATCTTTAACACCGGATCAGTTCGACAAGTTGATGGAAGAATTGGCGGTGATTGGTAAAGTCATGAACCGTTGGCCGCAGCCCGTGCCAGTTTTGGCATAGAAATCGCGGTAATCAGTCAATACGCTTGGGTTAACCCAGATCCCCCCTAACCCCCCTTAAAAAGGGGGCGAAAAGAATGTTCTCAAAGTCCCCCTTCTTAAGGGGGATTTAGGGGGATCTCCGAGGAATAAATAGTTTTAACCCAAGCGTATTGGGTTAAATCCCCGACTTCTTAAAGAAGTCGGGGATTTTGTTATTTTTTTGGAATAGAGTCCCAGGGGCGATCGTACTTCTAGGAATGTTGGGAAATTTTGTATAATTGATATTTGAGTTAATTAGCGAGAGGGCTCGGAGTCATGGTAGGCATGGGAACCAAACTCACTTTAGCAGAATTTCTAGCTTTGCCCGACGGAGATATATATTGTGAGTTTGTAGATGGTGAAGCTGTTCCTAAAGTGTCTCCAAAATTTTTTCATTCCAGTTTACAGGGAGCTTTGTGTCGCCTGATTCGTGTATGGTGTAAAGGACGCGGGCGAGTGCTTCCAGAATGGACAATTTTGTTAAAACGTCAGGATAAAGATTGGGTACCTGTTCCTGATTTAACGTACATTTCTTATGAATGTCTGCCGAAAAGCTGGCGGCAAAATGAAGCTTGTCCTGCAATTCCTGAACTGGTGATTGAGATTATCTCTCCTGGTCAAACGATGCAGGGATTTGAAGAGAAGGCGAAAGATTATTTGGCGGCGGGCGTTCCGCGAGTTTGGGTAATTGATCCACAAGCTATTTTAATAAGAAGCTTTTTCCCCGATGGTTCAAGTCAAGTTTATACGGATAATACACTAATTGTAGATGACTTGCTGCCTGGTTTTGAGTTGACGACTAGACTGATTTTTGAAGAAGCGAAATTGATTGATTGATTAATTGATTGATTGAGGGCGATCGTACTCTGTGCAAGATATCAGTGGTAGGGTGCGTGACAGCGGGAAAACTTTAACTCGCGGCGGTGGGAATATTGACTGTCACGCACCGCACGCGGACCAAGCATTGAATAATACGCTGCCACCGGAAACGATATCACTTACACTTCGAGACGGATTTTGACTGTTGTGCCAAAAGCTTTTCTGAAGGCTGATTCAACATCGGGAAGTTTTTGAATTGCCATTAGCAAAAGTGGTGTTGAGGAAACTTTAATTCTTGCTTCTCTATCATTGAGCTCAATCAGTTTTCCGTGCTGTCGCATCAGTTCTTTAGTGCTGCGTGGTGATATCTGAAGTAGCACAGTTTTCCATGTTAGGTCTAGTATTCCTTGCATTGCTTCTTCTATTTGTTTGAGGGTGTCGTTTTTTTGAGGTAAAACGCCTGGTAGTTCCAGTTGAACGAAATTTTGTGCTTGCATAGTCTTACTCATGATGAAGAAATGATTGTTTTAACTGGGAAATGAGCGATCGGCTAACTTGCTTCCCCTCTCTATATTCCTTGAACAGCAAAGGCTTGACGGCTCAATTTCAACGCACCTCTGGCCCGCCCTCCAAAAGTGATCCAAAAGTGATCCGCGCCATAAATGGGCATATGTTATAAGTTAAATATGGTTAATTAAGGTTAAAAAGTCAGCATGGCAGCTACTCTGAGAGCATCTGAATCTGGGTTAAAAATTGTGGATATGGCAAGGCGAAAGAAAGGCTTGATAAAAAAGGCTTCTAGCTGGTGTGACGATGCCCATATTTCAGAAGGAACTTTAGGGCGGTTTTGGCGAAAAATACCAATTCAGCAGGATTCTTTTGTCAATATTTGCAAGGCTGTAGCAGTGGATAACTGGGAAGATATTGTTGATAATAGTCCCTTGTCTCAGACAGATTCGAGAGCAGAGTTTTTTGCTTGTGACGATGCTTGGGTTGGTCGAAAAGACCTGATTAGTGAACTCACCCAGAAGGTTCAGGGTTCGTGTCGCCTGTTAATTCTTCTGGGCATCGCGGGAATTGGTAAAACGGCTTTAGCTGAAAGATTGGCGGTGGAGTTACAAGACGAAGGTCGTAAGTTTCATCAGGAGAATTTTGAAAACCAGCAGCAAGCTTCTGATTTTGCTAGTGTGGCGATTCGATGGTTGGAAAAGTGGGGAGAACGCATTACGCCAGATGACCGCAAAGATACACAGCGGTTGCTGAATCGATTAGTCGAGCGATTGCGAGAAAATCGGTATTTGGTGGTGATAGATTCTCTGGAACTGATTTTAAAAGGAAATGAAGAAGCAGGTTGGAATGGTTTTCAGGATGAGTTGTGGGCAAAATTTTTTGAAACTTTTTTGGCAGTAGAATCTTGCCAAAGTCGTATCATCGTAACATCGCAGGATTTGCCAGAGCAAATTCCGGCCCGTTATAAAAATTTTTGGTATTGTCAAGAATTGAAGGGACTGACAGCATCAGAACAGTTAGACTTGTTCGATAAAACTGGACTAGAGGTTGAAATAGATTCACCAAACAAACCTTATTTAGAACGAATGGGGGCTGCTTATGAGGGGCATCCATTGGCTTTGCGGGTGATAGCTGGGGAAATTGGCAGTCAGCCTTTTTATGGTAACGTGTCGGGTTATTGGCATAAATACGGGCATGAAATTGAAGAAGTGGAGAAGGCAATTGAGGAAGCTAAGACCAAAGGAATAACCGCATCAGCAGATGACGACTGGCGACTGGATCGATATACTCGCGAACTGCGAAAAAATGTGCGATTCCGGCTGGAAAAGACGTTTGAGAGATTGCAAAAAGATATTTTGAATGCCTATCGATTGCTTTGCGAAGCTTCTGTGTATCGCTGTGCAGTACCGGAAGAGTTTTGGCTGAGTCATTTAGAAGATTGGGATTGCGATCAGGAGAAGCAAGAGTTAGCTTTGGATGCGTTACGCGATCGCTTTTTGGTAGAAGAAGAATTAATTGACGATGAGGTACACTTGCGACAGCACAATTTAATTCGCAGCGTAGCATTAGAGCATTTGAAAAATTTGACAGTGAGGTAATGGGCAATATGAAGAGTGATTTTGCTGAATTTGATTTTAAAAGTCAAAATGGTTTGGAAGTTGACATCACGCCACCGGGAGAGTGGATGCTGGCTAATCTGGGAATTGATCTAGCAGCACCGGAGTTTAGGGAACTGGCCCCTTGTAAACGCGCTCAGTACAGAGCGGTTAAAAATTGGCTGACGAGGTACAAACTGAAGCCGGATGCTTCCAATCTTGAGAAAGTCCGGGGATACTTGGAAGCATTTCACCATCTCTGCGAAGTGGAAGACTGGGAAAGAGCAAGTCAAATCCTTTTTACTCATTTAAAAACACCAACAAATCAAGCTTTACACAATCAACAGGGTCATTGGGGATACTATTTAGAACAAATTGAAATTTATAGCCGCATTTTACATAAGGTCGCGACAAGCACTTCTAGTTTTTTAAATGGTTTGGGCAATGCGAGTCAAGCTTTAGGAAAGTATGAAATAGCGATTGAATACCATCAGAAAGTCTTGATTATTGCACAGGAAACTCAAGACCGCAGTCTAGAAGGGATAGTTTTGGGAAATCTAGGAAATACTTATTTATCTCAAAGAAAGTTTGCTAAAACAATGAAGTGCTATCAGGATAGTTTAGCTATTGCACGGCAAATCCCCGACCGTCGCATGGAAGGCACGGCACTAACAAACTTGGGCGGTTTTTACCATATCCAGGGTAACTCTACTCAAGCAATAGAGTATTTGAAGCAAGGTTTACTCATTGCACACGAAATTTCCGATCGCCAACTTGAAGGAGCAGCATTAGGAGGTTTAGGAGTGGTTTACCGCCGTCGTAAAGAATATGCTAAAGCTATGCAATGCCTACTGGAAAGCTTGAATATAATGCAAGAGATTCAATACAGTAAAGGTGTGGAAAAGTCTTTTATGAATGTGGGTGCAGTTTACCGCCGTCTCAAAGATTATACTAATGCGGTTGAGTGTCACAATCAGCATTTATCAATAGCAAAAGAAATACAAGACCCATTGGGTCAGAGACAGGCACTAGCAGATTTGGCATGGATTTATTACCGACAAGAAGATTACCATCGAGCTATTAACTTTTACCAGCAAAGTTTGAGCATTGCGCGACAAATAAAAAATGACATTGAAGCAGAGTTTTTGGCATTGTTTGGTCTGGGAATAACTTACACAGCTTTAAAAGATTATATCAAAGCAATTGAGTGCTATCAGCAGGCTTTACCAATTGTGCGACAGATGGGCAACCAGGGAGAAATAGCTGTATTATTGGGTATTGCAGAAGCTTATAAGGAACTAAAAAGCTATCATAAGGCTATAGAGTATTATCAGCTAATATTAATTCTTCTAAGTGAAGTCAATAACAGTGAAGCCGAAATCTGGGCTCTGGTTAGCGTGGGAGGTATTTACTCTCAGCAAAAAGATTACATAAAAGCAAACAATTGTTACGAGCAGATGTTGTCAGTTGCAAAACAGACTGGCGATCGCCAAATGGAAACAGTAGCATTGGCTCGTTTGGGTTCTAATCATAAAAAGCTGCCAGACAAAACCAAAGCTATTGAATTTTATAAGCAAGCTTTACCAATAGCCAAAGAATTAGGAGAACGCGGAAGAGAGATAGCAATATTGATTGATTTAGTATTTATTATTGCCGAGCAAGAAAAATATAGTCAACTATGGGATGCTTTATTTCAACTTAGTTTTAAACACTGGTTAGTTATACCTTCGATAATTTTATTATCAATAATACTGATGGTAGGTGGCGCAGTATATGCTCTCATATCAATTATTATATTTATGGGAATTACCATCGGCGTTAGCATTATTTTTAGCATTTTACTTTGGCAAGCTCTACAAATATGCTTTTCGGCAAAAAAAGCTCTATCGACTAAATCTAATTATGGCAATTATGTAGATAAAAAATCTAAATTTGAGTGAGGTTAACTTTTTTATTCTGGCGATCGCGCTTTATTCATCGCTACAGAATTAGGCATCCCGCTAGCAAAAGAGTGTCAAGAATTGAAGGAAAAATTACTGAGCAAACATAACCTGTGAGGTATCGGTATCTAAAAGGTGTAACGTATGTGTGGTAAGCGCTCGATGAGCAACGCTTTTTCACTTCCCTTAAAACAAAGTGATAATTGCCGTATTAGGAGTCTCACTTAAAGCTGCGATCGCACCATAGTTTTCTCTTAGCATTCTCTCTATATCCCCTGTTGAACAATTTCCGCGACGTATCCAAATTACCTTTGGGGGAAATCCCAACAATAGACTCAATTCACTAAAATCCGCATCCTTGGTAACAATAATATAGTCATGCTGACGAGCATAATCCCAAACCTCGCGATCTGGTATAGTAGCTAATCCAATCCCATCAACATGAACTGAACCAGGGTAGATATCTGCGAGGCGATCGACAAGACGAGGAGAGAGATTTTGGTCAAACAAAAGTAGTCTCATGACCCAACGATTAACATAAGCTGTTCGCGTTTGGCGGCGAAACTCAAGCAAGCTAAAATATCCTGTTGGGTGAGATAGGGAAAATCATCTAGAATTTCTTGATAAGTCATCCCAGAAGCAAGATATTCCAGCACGTCATAGACTGTAATTCTCATGCCTCGAATACAAGGTTTACCACCTCGTTTACCGGGTTCGATCGTAATTATATTAGCGATATCTTGGTCTGACATGGCTCTCTTCTGTTAGTTTCTGTTTTTAATTCTAACCTAGGAAGCTGATTTTCACGATCGCACACCCTACTCAAAGACATTCATTAAGTTGTTTCATATCCCCTTGCGGCTGCACTTGCTTGTGCAAACTAATTTTGTCGCCCACTTCATACCCAGAATTAAAACCCGCCTCACTGCTGACTTGAGAATCTGTTCTCGTTCTAATTTTAACCCCTCGGCCCTCTAGATAATCGGCGATCGCCTGTTGATTTTTCTCAAACATCGATCGCACTACAATCCCTGGAGTAGCCGCCGCATCCCCCGAACCCGGAATCCCCGACTTTTCCATCTCCTGTTTTTGTTCCAACAATCTTTGTCTCAACCTCGTCGCGCATCCCACCCGAAAAGCATTCAGATACGCCAACCCCCTGCCGTTTCCTTTGCGGTATTTAGCCCTTTTTTCAATCGCCGAACTCAAATACTCGTACAGGTGTTTGCAAACAATCAGGTTTGTAGAAGTTCCCACCAAAAACATACTGCCATTATAAGTATTTCGCATGGCATTGCAACCGTTAGCGTCCGCAATTCCCGAAAGCAGCATCATTTTCCAAGTGACAAATTTCGATGTTGTTTCAACTGAGTCTTCCTCAATCTCTTCTTGGTGACTTGGCCCTAAATCCGCGAGGCTGAGATTGTACTGTGCCAGTAAAAGGGAAGCTTTTTCGGCTGCTGCAGTCGATTCGTTTTCATTTGATGAGGTGGCTAGGGCTAACAGCTTTTTGATTCTTTCGACAATACTTGTGTCTGCCATTTTTCAATCGGTTTTAGGGTGAGAGTATGCGGTGGCAAGGATTCGGGGATATTCTCATTTTAGTATAGCTGGGAATGTGCGATGTTTTTTGAAAAGGATTTTTTTGAACCGCAGAGGGCGCAGAGGGTGCAGAGAGAGAGAAAGAAAGAAAGAAGTTTGCAACTGATGCGCGGATTGGTTACTCTTCGAGGACTTCCAGGACTGATTTGGGCAGCAATTTATCTTTAAACCAGACTACTTTTGCTGGCACATCTTTTACATTCACCCCGGCTTTTTCTAAATTCAGCCGTTCGGAAATAGCTAAAATCAAGTTATCGCATTCAGACTTCTGTACTTGTGCAAATTTCTTTTGCAAATACTCCGGCCGCCAATAGCCAACTATTTCTAATAAAAACACTCGCCCGTCGGGATGCACCAACCGAAAGTCGGGAATCATCACGCTACCTGGAATCGGAATTAAATCAACTTCTCGCTCTAGTTGCCACTCGGTTTTTGTGGAATTCCATCTATCAGCAAATGCTGCTTCTAACATACTATCATAAGGCTTGCCAGGGGGATAGTGGCTGACTAAACCGCAGTCGGAATTTAGGGTGAATTTACCTGTTTTCAAAACGCCGCTAAAAGGGTCTTTTGTGTGCAGTGTCGAGTGCATACTCCATTTGGTGACGTGCAGCAGGGCGGGCAGCATTTTCGCCAGGGCTAAGCCGTAGCGGGTGCTGGGTTTGAATAAGCTTGTAGGGCCGTCTATTGTCAGTGTAAAACCGTGGTCTGCATCGCCTTCGATGTAAGTCATTAATTGAAATAGTTTCAGATAGCGAAATAAGAGTTTGTATTCTCCCGGATCGTTGCGGTGGGCGGTTAATTGGACTTGACTCGCTCGGTAAAATATGCCTTGAACTTGAGAAAGATTGTATTTGTGAAGCAAGTTTTCGGGTGTTGGTGGATTAAACTCTGTGAGGATTTTGTTTTCGTTTAAATCCGCGTATAAACCTGTAGTGATTTCGTCAGGAAAAACTTCTCTGTTTAACTCTTGGCTGAGCTCAGTTGCTACTTTTTCCAGGGTTAATTGGGTGGATTGAGGGCTGGGAGTCGATCGCGCGGACAATGCAAAAACCCGCTGTCTCAACTCTGAGGGTTCTAGGGGACTGATGACTTCTAAGGTGCAGAAACCGCTTTTCAGCAGGTGCGCTAATCCCCGTTTCAGCCGATAATCCGGGCTGTCGCCTTCTAATTCTAGCAAGCGTCCGTCGAGTTCGCCTTGGGTTTTGCCGATCGACTCTTGGAAGCAGTCGATCATTTCCTTAGCTACTTCTAAGTTTTTAGCATCTATCTTGAGGCGTAGCGGAATAATTGATTCCCCGTTTTGGCGGTGACTTAATAAATCAGTGGGTAGCATTTGTTAATAATTTTTTATTTTTAACGAACCGCGAAGGCGTGAAGAACGCGCAGGGAAGGCAGAGAAAGAAAGAGAGTGTTCAGAAATAGTTTAGGCTTGCTACCAGGGAATTTCATCATTGTCTTCTCCCCATTTTGCGGGTGATTCTGCTGCTTTTTTGGTTGTCTCTCGGTTGACTCCGTAAATGGGTGTCGGTTTGACAGTTTCTAATTTCTGATATTCTGGCTGTGGCGGTTCTATTTGTGTTTGTGGTTGGGGTTTGTGAAGCTGCATTCCTCCTCGGCGGCGTTGAGAAGTTCTTTCTTCGCTGGTGTCTTCGGTGACTACTTCGTAGAGAATTGCTAACTTATTTACATCGCTGCTTTTGCGGAGAACTCGACCCAATCGCTGAATGTATTCGCGTTCGCTGCCCGTACCTGACAATATGATAGCAATTCTGGCGTCGGGAACGTCCACTCCTTCGTTGAGAACGTGGGAGGCGACGAGGGTTTTGTATTCCCCGCTGCGAAAGCGATCGAGGATTTCGTGGCGTTCTTTGACTGGGGTTTGGTGGGTAATTGTGGGGATGAGAAATTCTTGGGAAATTCGGTAAACTGTGGCGTTGTCTCCGGTGAAAATTAGGGTGCGCTGGGGAGAGTGTTCTGCTAGTATTTGGGCTAAGATTCGCAGTTTTCCTTCGGTACAAAGGGCGATTTCTTTGGCTTGGCGGTGGGCTAGCATGGCGCGGCGTCCCAAGGGCGATCGCGCGCTTGCCATGATAAACTGTTTCCAACCTTCGAGGCTGGATATTCTGATGTTAGACTGTTTTAAGAAGTCGTTGCGAATGTTGATTAACTCGGCGTAGCGATCGCCCTCTTCTTTTGACAGTTTTACCATGATTTGAACTATTTTATGGTCGGCTAAAGCATCGCCTGCCAAATCTTCGGGTCTTTTACTAAATACTGTCGGGCCGATCAGGAAATGTAAATCGCTGTGGCGGCCATCTGTGCGATCGGGTGTGGCTGTCAGTCCGAGTTTAAAAGGCGCGATCGCATATTCGGAAATTACTCGATAAAAGTCTGTGGGCAAATGGTGGCATTCGTCAAAAACCAGCAAACCGTATTTATTGCCCAAAGTTTCTGCATGAATACTTGCACTGTCGTAGGTTGCCACTAAAATTGGCGTTTTGTCCCGCGAACCTCCGCCCAACAATCCGATTTCGATGTCGGGAAAAGCTGCTTTTAAATTAGCATACCACTGGTGCATTAAATCGAGAGTTGGTACTACAATTAATGTACTGCGACCAGTGACTTGCATGGCTAATTGTGCCAGATAAGTTTTGCCGGAAGCGGTGGGGAGGACGACTACTCCTTGGCTTCCTGCTTCCTGCCAAGCTGCTAGGGCCTGTTCTTGATGTGGGTAAGGCTGCATTTCCACGCTGGGTACGAGTTCGAGTAGTTCGTATCCCCTAGCTTCGTCGGTGAAGTGAATGCACTCGGCTTGGAGGGATTCTACCAGCGGGCGGTAGTGAATCGCCCGAATGCGGAATTTTTCCACGCGATCGTCCCATGTCGCAAAGTCCACCCAGTCTCTTCCTTTGGGCGGCGGGTGCAGCAATAGAGTTCCGCGATCGAATGTTAAAGTAGGTATCCGTGGCATTTGTTTTAAGACCCGCTGACTGCAAGCCTGTTAAATTATAAGCGATCGATCAAATATATTGACTCTTCTTGAAATTATCTGCGTTACTCTGTGTTAATCTGCCCTACATCTGCAGTCGATCTATTAATCAAAAAATTATGTAATTCAAGTCTAAATTTAGGAACTTGCGATCGCAGTGGATAAAAATTAAACAAATATTCTCCTAGCCCGATTGCCGGATTGCCAAATCTAAAATCTACAATGGTATTGTCCCGCTGGGGATGGTTTTTAGGTTAGATTCGATCTACGTATGCCTGAGATTAGAGGTTATAGATGGAAATAGGCGTCCCCAAGGAAATCAAGGATTTAGAGTTTCGAGTCGGGCTTAGCCCCACAAGTGTCCGGGCTTGTTCGGACAAAGGCCACACAGTTTTTGTGGAAACGAATGCTGGTGCTGGGGCCGGTTTCGCGGACGAGGACTACGTTGAAGCAGGGGCTAAAATTGTTTTAAAGGCTTCAGATGTCTGGAATCGCGAACTAATTGTTAAAGTTAAAGAACCGCTGCCTGCTGAGTATCCGCTGATTCAAAAAGAGCAGTTGCTGTTTACATATTTGCACTTGGCAGCCGATCGCACCTTAACCGAGCACTTAATCAATAGCGGAGTCCAAGCCATCGCCTATGAAACAGTCGAACTCCCGGACAGGAAATTGCCGTTGCTGACGCCGATGAGCATTATTGCAGGTCGTTTGGCCGTGCAGTTTGGAGCTCGGTTTTTGGAACGACAGCAAGGTGGTAGAGGCGTACTTTTGGGTGGCGTACCGGGCGTAAGACCGGGTAAAGTTGTGATTTTGGGCGGCGGCATCGTCGGCACAGAAGCAGCGCGAATTGCTGTAGGAATGGGCGCGAGAGTGCAGATATTAGACGTAAATGTCGATCGCCTAGCCTATTTAGAAACTCTGTTCGGTTCCCGAGTAGAATACCTCTACAGCAGTCCTTTGCAAATTGAAGCAGTTGTTCCCGATGCTGATTTGTTAATCGGGGCGGTTTTGGTTCCGGGCAAAAAAGCTCCGGTGCTGGTTTCTCGCGCATTTGTTGCGAAGATGCACCTCGGTTCTGTGATTGTTGACGTAGCCGTTGACCAAGGCGGCTGCATCGAAACTTTGCGGGTAACTTCTCACACAAATCCTACTTATGTTGAGGAAGGAGTCGTGCATTACGGTGTGCCAAATATGCCCGGTGCTGTGCCTTGGACTGCGACTCAAGCTTTGAATAACAGCACTTTGCCTTATGTTTTGCAGTTGGCAAATAACGGGATTAAAGCTTTGGAAATGAATCCGAGTTTGGCGAAGGGATTGAACGTGCAGAATCACCGATTGGTGCATCCGGCTGTGCGCGAGGTTTTCGCAGATTTGGCCGATTAGATGCCCATTTTTTCGGCAAATTCGGTAGGGTGCGTCAAATCAAAGCTTGTGGATTATTATTAACGGGACGCGATCTGACGCACCCTACTCAACTACACAGCGTTTTGCGATGTTTGGCTAACAGTAAATCCTCGATACTACAGCATTTCTCAACCCGAACAGTAATTGGTGCCAAATATTACTCGCAGTCAAGAAAAAAAAATTCCCCAAAACACTTGACAGATTCGCGGAGGTATGGCAGAGTAGTAATTCGTGACCGATGCGGAACTGGCGGAATTGGTAGACGCGCATGATTCAGGTTCATGTGGTGCAAGCCTTCCGGGTTCAAGTCCCGGGTTCCGCATTCCAAAGGCAGAAGGAAGTTTGGGGTTAACCCGGTAAAGGCAATAACCCCATTCGCTCTGCTGAATAAAACAATGCTGACAAGTATTCAAAACCCCCTAGTTAAAGAAATCCGCAAGCTGCACAGCTCGAAGGGACGCAGGGAACAACAATTATTTTTACTCGAAGGGACGCACTTGCTGGAGGAAGCTTGCGCTGCCAAATACCCGCTAGCAACGGTTTGCTGCACTCCCGAATGGCAGGATCGGCACGGGGAACTTTGGGAGCAAGTTGGTAATTTAGCCGATCGCACAGAATTAGTAAGTGCAAAAGTGTTAGAGTCGATCGCCACTACAGTCCAACCCGACGGCATTGTCGCCACCGCACCCCGCACCGCAACAGAGCCCGCAAAATTGTCAACTTTAGGAATAGCCCTAGAAACAATCCAAGATCCCGGCAACTTGGGGGCGATCGTCCGCACGGCTGCGGCTGCTAATGCCGACGGTTTGCTGCTGAGCGCAGACAGCGCCGATTTAGACCATCCCAAAGTGCTGCGCGCCTCGGCAGGAGCTTGGTTTAAGCTGCCAATGGCAGTCAGTCCAGATTTAACCGCCGAAGTCTCGGCCTATAAAAATCGAGGAATGCAAATTTTAGCAACCGTCGCCGGGGCCAGTTTAAGTTATTGGGAAGTAGATTTGCGAGTGCCGACTCTGATAGTTTTGGGCAACGAAGGATCTGGTTTGTCGGAAGAATTGAGGAGTTTGGCCGATCGACAAATCCAAATTCCCCTGAGTCGTGGCGTAGAATCTTTAAATGTGTCGATCGCCGCAGCCCTGATCTTGTACGAAGCTCAAAGGCAAAGAAGTCATTAGTCATTAATCATTATCTGTTGGGGCGGGTTGAGCGATATCTGTAACTTCATATTCAGGGTATTGAAAAGCTGCCGGGCCTTTAAATTATATTTTTCACTTGGTATTTTTCACTGGCGCTTTGCCAACAGTGGTCCCTCCCCATCTGCCCATCTCCCTATCTCCTCCTCTGAGATGTGGCGGATTTTGTTTATATTGATGCAAACTTGAAAGCTAGGAAAGCGGGTACTCTCGTACCAACAGTCCAGGCTTGCATGAAATAAATATGAAGAAGTGTAGCCAAGTGCTCTCACAAATGTTAAGATTCTTAACATAACGTAGTATTGTGCACGCCCCAACCAAAACCTAACCTGAGACGGTGCTGACTGGGAGTAGTAGCTAGCTACCATAAAATTAAGCCTCTTTAAATGGAAGGAAAGCGCAAGTCCCCGCCCGCTTTCCTTCCCAGCTAAAGCTAGGGGTTTGCGACTACCGCAAACCTTTAGAGGCACAGATCCTCAGCGGGAAAAGCTCATGAAAACTCTTAAGTCCTCAGATACAGATTCTGTTCGCGCTTACTTGCGGGAAATCGGCCGCGTTCCCTTGTTGACCCATGAGCAAGAAATACTCTACGGGAAACAGGTACAGCGCTCAACCGCACTGCATCAGGAGAAAAATATTTTAGCCGAAGAGTTAGGCCGCGACCCGACGGCGGCTGAATGGGCACAGGCAGTTGGGCTGTCTGAGGCACAGTTGCAGCGGACGATCGAACACGGGGAAAGGGCAAAGCGCCAAATGGTGGAAGCGAATCTCCGCCTGGTAGTGTCTGTTGCCAAGAAATATATCAAGCGCAACGTAGATTTACTGGATCTAATTCAGGAAGGCACGATCGGGATGCAGCGGGGAGTAGAAAAATTTGACCCGACTAAGGGCTACAGATTTTCTACTTATGCTTATTGGTGGATTCGTCAGGCAATTACTCGGGCGATCGCTGAAAAAGGCCGCACCATCCGCTTGCCGATCCACATTACCGAAAAGCTCAACAAAATTAAAAAGGCTCAGCGCCAACTTGCTCAACAGCTTGGTCGCGCGGCCACGGCTGCTGAATTGGCATCAGAGCTCGAATTGACTCCCAAACAGATTCGCGAATATCTCGATCGCGCGCGCCTGCCACTTTCCCTGGACTTGCGCGTGGGAGACAATCAAGATACAGAGTTGGGCGATTTGTTGGAAGATACGGGTACTACGCCAGAAGATTTTGCCCTGCAATCTTCCCTGCGGACTGACTTAGACCACCTAATGGCGGAACTGACTCAGCAACAGCGAGAAGTGCTCGCCTTGCGGTTCGGTTTAGAAGACGGACAAACCCTAACTTTGGCAAAAATAGGCGATCGTCTCAACATCAGTCGGGAACGAGTGCGGCAAATAGAACGGGAAGCTTTGACCAAACTCCGCAAGCGCAAGCAAGATATCAACGATTATCTAGCCAGCTAGCTAGATTGGGGATTGGCGATCTGGTTCCCCCCACTTGCAATCCCCAATCTAAAATCGTAAAAACCGCCGCTTTTAATTCGGTTGTGCCCACTTGGTTGCTATGAATGTCCTGCTACATTAGTAATTACTTAGTAATAAAGATCAGCAGCGATCAGATAAGGGTTATTTAATTTAACCGCCCGCGTCTAACATAACAAGCTGTATCTGAAACGGAGGTACTCGTGAGCAACTCATCTAATAAATCCCCAGAATTCTTTGAAGAAGACGGAGAAAATACCAACTTATTATGGCAGTACGTGCAGTCAATGGCTCCCGACACAGTTTCTCAGTTGTCTAAGCCGACTTCTCACGAAGTGTTTCAAGTAATGGAGCGAAATATTGTTGGACTTTTGGGGAATTTGCCTTCGGAACACTTCGGGGTGACAGTGACTACCAGTCGCGAACATTTGGGTAGATTGCTCGCCTCGGCTATGATTAGCGGTTATTTTCTCAAAAATGCCGAACAGCGAATGACTTTTGAAAAGTCCCTACAAGCCAGTGAGAGACACGGCTCGGACGATTAGTAGATTTTTAACATTTAAGTGCTCCAAGTGTCAAGCCCCCCCTCGCAAGATGGGGGCTTAATATTTTAGATTTTAGATTTTAGATTTTAGATTAAATAATTGAATAATTATTGATATTATTCTTAAATTCCCAATACCCAATTCCCAATACCCAATTCCCAATTAATATGTCTCTTCCTCCTTTGACCCACAAAGTTATCGGCGTTGCTGCAATCTGGAACGATCGCCAACAAATTTTGATTGACAAGCGCCGACAACATGGACTGCACGGGGGTTTCTGGGAGTTTCCTGGCGGTAAAATAGAGCCTGGGGAAACAATCGAAGCTTGCATAAAACGGGAAATTATGGAGGAGTTGGGGATGGTCGTAGAAGTTGGCGATCGCTTGATTACAATTGACCACGACTACACTAAATTTACAGTTAGACTATACGTGCACCACTGCCGCCACGTCAGCGGTGAACCGCAAACGATTGAATGCGATGAAATTCGCTGGGTGACACTGGACGAAATTGACCAATTTACTTTTCCCAAGGCAAACGCACAGATTATTACTGCACTGCGGAAAAGTTGAGCTGTAATATAAAATTCGGTTGCTACTTTTCAACTGACAAATGACAGCTAACTTTTATTTTTGGACGGGCAGAGTAAAGTGAAAACAACTGCCTCTATCGGGTATAGAATCTACCCAAATTTGACCGTAGTGGGCGCGGATGATGCCTTGACACAGAGACAGTCCAATGCCGTAACCGTCTGTTGATTTATCTCGCTGCAAGCGAAAGCTGTCTTCAAAAATGCTCGCGCAATCTTCTTCAGGAATTCCCGGGCCGCTGTTGCAAATGCTGACTTGAACTTTGTAAGCGGTGCGGTGGAGAATTGAAAGATTAACAGTTCCTCGGTCTGGGGTGTACTTGCTGGCGTTGTCAAGCAGGTTGACCATGACTTGTTTGATGCGATCGGGATCGGCATAAACCAAGGGCAAATCTGCAGGAATGTCTGTTTCTAAGTTCAGACTTTTCGCCTGAAATTTGTCTTGAAACTGCAAGATTACATCTTGACAAATCTCCCCCAGTTCGATTCTTTTTGGTTCAATGTGGAGTTGAGCGTTTGTACCCCGGGCTGCTTGCAGGATATCTGTAATCATCCGATCGACAATTTGGATTTGGCGGCGGGCTTGTTTCATTAAATGAGCCGCCAGACTCGGTGTCAAACGCGACTTTTCCCCCTCTTTCACCTTCTGACTTGACTCTAAAGTCTCCAAAGCCAAAGATGCAGCCGTCAAGGGATTTCGCAAGTCGTGAGCTAGCATCGCAATAATCCGGTCTTTCAACTGCAACTGCTCTTGCAGGTGTTCTTTTTCCTGTTTGAGGCGAAAAACTTCATCAGAAAGCTGCACAAGTTCGGCGGCGCAAGCAACGGAATAGAGTGGTTTTGGGTTAGTCAGGCTTTCAGCAAGTGCTGGGGCTGACTGCTGCTGAGCTGCGTATTCCTCTACAGAACGCTTCCAGCGGGGCCACCAGTGTTCGAGTTGGGCGATTAAATTGCTGCCGGCGAGAGTTTGTCGGGGGTCTGGATGAATTTTGAGCAGCGAGGGAGTGGCTACAAGTTTAAAGTGTTCGGCTAAATCGGGCTGTTCTCCTACGTCGATGATTTGAAGCTCAAAGTCGCAGCCTGCTTTCAAATCCTTTAGGGACTTGCGGATGTGTCTGGTCTGTTCTCGGGAAGAGGAACGCTTGTCTACAAACAGCAAAAGCTGTAAAAGCGGTGCGGAATTGACCGACTGTTCGGGAGAACAGTCAGTGCCGCTGGTGCCGGGTGTGGGATGGACGCTGTTGAGCTTTTCGATCGGGTGAAAATAATTGAGCATTGCCGAGCCGAGTTATTTCACTTCTACTTTAATTTAATACTTACTTTAGATTTATGCTATTGTCCGATAATTTCATTACAGGCGGGCAGATGATATTTTTGAGATGGAAGAAAAATGAGTCGCTGCGGGTGGTGGTTCAAGTGGCGGCCGCCTTTTTTGTGCTGTGCCTGTTGCTGACGCTGCACCGCTACTACAGCTTTTACGCTACTTACGACCAAGGCATTTTCAACCAACTTTTTTGGAACGGCACTCGGGGTCACTTGTTTGAGAGTTCCCTCTCTTCGGCTTTGTCCACTAATGTGGTTCACCAAAATCAGCTCCCGTCCGTATCTTACTACCGGTTGGGGCAGCATTTCACGCCGGCGCTGATGCTGTGGCTGCCAATTTACTCGCTGTTTCCCTCGCCCGTCACTTTGACTGTGTTGCAGGTGACTTTAATTACGGCGGCTGGAGGAGTGCTCTATGCTCTCGCCAGACACTATCTGGAACCAAGGCTGTCGGCGACAATTGTTGTGAGCTATTACTGCGCTAACGCGGTCATCGGCCCGACTTTGGGTAATTTTCACGATATTTGTCAAATGCCGCTGTATGTCTTTAGCTTGCTGCTGGCTATGGAGAAGCGCTGGTGGCCCTTGTTTGGGATTCTGGCAACTTTAATTTTGGCCGTGCGAGAAGATGGGGGAGTTGTTTTATTTGGCGTTGGAGTTTACCTGATTTTGAGTCGGCGCTACCCTCGGACTGGTTTAGCCGTCTGCATACTCAGTTTTGGTTATATGATCCTCCTGACTAATCTGATTATGCCTTTGTTTTCTGCTGATATATCCCAGCGGTTTATGATGGAGCGCTTCGGTCAATATGCCGATGGAGATGAAGCTTCTACTCTAGAAATTATTTGGGGAATGGTGAGCAATCCCTGGCGGTTGGTGGCTCAGTTATTTACGCCGTTTTTTGGTAAGATTAGATACCTGCTTGGCCAGTGGTTGCCATTAGCTTTGGTTCCTGCTTTCGCGCCTGCATCTTGGATGATAGCTGGATTTCCGCTGCTGAAGCTATTTTTAGCGAAAGGAGAGTCGGTGCTGGCAATTAATATTCGCTATGCGATGACTGTGGTTCCAGGGCTTTTTTATGGGGCAATTCTGTGGTGGGCCCAGCGTCAAAAGGAAGAAGATAGAATGGTGAGAGAGGAAAGAATGTTTTTGCGTTTTCCTTCTGCTTTATTTCCTCTGCCTTCGTCTTCAAAGTTTCGCCGCTTTTGGGCGTTTTGCATCTGTTTGTCGTTATTTTTTACCTTCACTTCTAACCCAAATCGGACTTTTTCTTGGATTTTGCCCGATGCGATCGATCCTTGGGTGCAGGTTCCTCTCGTCAGACAATGGCAGCACGTTTTGCAAGTGCGGCCGCTATTGGCTCAAATTCCTGCTGATGCTAGCGTGGCAGCGACGAATACTATTGTGCCGATTTTGTCAAGCAGGCGGGAAATTCTTAGGTTTCCGATGTTTGAACTCCGCAATGATGCGGGGAAGGCCGTGAAGATGCAATATGTAATTGCCGATCTCTGGCAGTTGCAGCAGTATCAGGTTGCGTTTCGCGCGGAACGGGGACAGTTGCGGGAGATCGTACCAGCGATCGATCGAATGTCCAAATCGGGAGATTACGGCATTGTTGGCTTTGAAGACGGCGCGATTTTGATGCGTCAGGGTGCTGTTTCTAATTCTGCATCTGCTGCTGCTTGGACCCGTTTTCGCGGCGAATTGGAGCCGATTTTGAAGAAACGGTAAGCGGGTAGGCGCGATCGCCATTGCTTCCTTCAGTGGCTCAAATCTTGAGGAAACCTGTTTTTTTCAGGTAATGGCGATCGAGCAATTTCATGCAAAAACCACGTTTAGGCATGATTTTCTGTCTTTGTTGCTGCCAAAAGTCAGGCATTGGGCATCAACTTACGATCGACTCAAATTTGAGGCCGATCATTTTACAATAAATCAGTTAATCCTAAACATTAAGTTATATAAATTATTTGGAGGAAGAAAGATGAAAATTTTGGTATTGGCATGGGAGTTTCCTCCCAGAATCGTAGGCGGTATCGCCCGCCACGTATCGGAACTGTATCCTGAATTGGTAAAGCTGGGTCACGAAATACACTTAATTACAGTAGAGTTCGGCCACGCGCCGATGTACGAAGTGGTGGAAGGAATACGGGTGCATCGGGTGTTGGTGGGGCACGCCAGGGATTTTTTTCACTGGGTGGCGAATCTCAACCAAAGCATGGGCCACCAAGGCGGCAAACTGATGCTTGAGGAAGGCCCCTTTGATATCATCCACGCTCACGATTGGTTAGTGGGAGATGCGGCGATCGCCCTCAAGCATACCTTTAAAGTACCGCTAATTGCTACCATCCACGCCACCGAATACGGGCGCTTCAACGGCATTCACAATGAGGGGCAGCGCTACATAAACGCCAAGGAAAACGACCTCGCTTACAATGCTTGGCGGGTAATTGTTTGCAGTGATTATATGCGGCGAGAAGCCGAACGGGTACTATCGACTCCGTGGAACAAAATAGAGGTAATTTACAACGGAATTAGACCCGATAAAAAGCCCAAGTGGCACGAATTTGATGCAATGGATTTCCGCCGTAGGTTTGCTGCTGATGATGAGAAAATTGTCTATTATGTAGGAAGAATTAGCTATGAAAAAGGCATTGGTGTTTTTCTAAATGCGGCACCTAAAGTAATTTGGGAAATGGGGGGTAAAGCAAAGATTGTAATTGTTGGTGGTGGCAATACAGACCATCTCAAACATTTAGCTTGGCATTTAGGAATTTGGAATAAGTGTTATTTTACTGGGTTCATGTTTGAGGAACATCTTGATAAATTTCAGACGGTGGCTGACTGCGCGGTTTTTCCCAGTCTTTACGAACCTTTTGGGATTGTAGCGTTAGAAAGCTTTGCTGCAAGAGTGCCTGTGGTGGTTTCGGATGCGGGCGGACTTCCAGAGGTTGTGCTGCACACTAAAACTGGCGTTGTTACTGAGGCAAACAATCGGGATTCTTTGGCCTGGGGAATTTTGGAGGTTTTGAAAAATCCGGGTTACGCGCAGTGGTTGGTTGACAATGCTTATCAGGATTTGGAACGCCGGTTTAGTTGGCCTAAGTTGGCGATAGAAACCGAGTGGGTTTATGAACGGGTGGTGGAGGAAAGGGCTGAGGTTGATTGGTAAGAATGCTGACTGTTGACTGTGAGTAGAATATCAAGTTTTTTTGTTGCAAATATTAAGGAATTGTAACACAATGATATATATACACTCGACCTCAGCTTGATCGCACTCAGAAGATTTAAAGGGAATTAGCATCTTGAATATTTTTAGGGACATCGATCCCCAACCCAGACGCAGCTTGCTGACTTTATTCACCGCAGGGCTGCTATTCTGGTCAAGTTTGGCTTCGCTGCTGCCAACTTTGCCGCTGTACGTTCAATTTGTGGGGGGCACAAAACAGCAAATTGGCTTTGTGATGGGTGCATTTGCGATCGGACTTTTGCTATCGAGGCCACCGTTGGGTAAAATAGCCGACAGCAGGGGGCGAAAACAAGTTTTGCTGCTAGGCGCGACAGTCGCTGCGATCGCCCCTTTTGGCTACCTGTTAGCTCAATCTATCCCCTTACTGTTACTTATTCGCATTTTTCACGGCATTAGTATCGCCGCTTTTACTACAGCTTACAGCGCTTTGGTAACAGATTTATCGCCGCCAGGAAAGCGGGGCGAATTAATCGGTTACATGAGCTTGGTAAATCCTATTGGTTTAGCAGTTGGGCCTGCTATTGGCGGATTTGTGCAAGCTTGGGTTGGTTATACTCCTTTGTTTGCGATGTCGGCGGCTTTCGCTGCAATGGCTGTATTTTTTACCTGCAAAGTTGCGGAACCTAATTTTTCAGATTTAACACAATCGGACTCGCTATCTGAGGATAAAAATAGCCAAAAATACTGGCAAATGCTCTGGAATCCTAGAGTGCGGATTCCGGCTTTAGTGTTATTGGTGGTTGGTTTAGTATTTGGAACTTTGAGCACTTTTATGCCTTTGTTTATCCAAGAAACTAAGACTAATTTGAATCCAGGATTATTTTATTCGACGGCGGCTATCGCCAGTTTCGGTATACGGTTGCTCACGGGACGGGCTTCGGACAAATACGGTCGCGGCTTGTTTATTTCTGGCGGCTTAATCTGTTATGCCGTATCTATGTTATTGTTGTATTTTGCTAACAACAGCAGTGCTTTTTTAATAGCAGCTTTGGTTGAAGGTTGCGCGGGTGGTACGGTTTTGCCGATGATGGTAACGCTGATGTCGGACAGGTGCGAACCTTATGAAAGGGGCCGCTTGTTTTCGCTTTGTATTGGCGGATTTGATTTGGGAATTGCGGTTGCGGGGCCGACTTTAGGCTTTGTTGCTGAACAAGTTGGTTACAGAAATATGTTTGGTTTTGCGGCTGGCCTCGCTGGCTTGGCTTTGCTGATTTTTATTACTCAGTCTAGCAAGGGCTTATCTAATTCGATGAAATTTGCGATCGGTCGAGGCAAAGATATTTATGCTTTGAATCAGTAGACTTGAATTGCCAAAGTCCTTTTAATCAATTTTTGGGGCGGGCTAGAAGCCCACCCCACCAGAAAAAATGATTTTTGTGGGATGGGGTTTGAGCAGCGTCCTAGATATTTTTGCAAGAGGTCTAGTAAACGCACAAAATTAAAAAAGTTATGAGTTTTAAGTCGTGAATTGAATTAATTTCTTAATTCAAAACTCAAAACTCAAAATTCATAACTTTTAGTAGTGGGCTTGGAGGGATTCGAACCCCCGACCTCATGGTTCGTAGCCATGCACTCTATCCAACTAAGCTACAAGCCCCTGTTGAGTTCAGATTTAATCTAAAATTGATTAAGTTCTTTTCTCACAGAATCTAACATTAACACCATTACCAAAATAATGCAAGACCTTTCCCAAACTTTTTCTAAATTGCCCGATGTGGCACAGCTAACTCACCTCGACAACAGCGGGGAAGCCCAAATGGTGGACGTTTCAGCGAAGGTGCCGACTGTACGGCAAGCTGTGGCTGCTGGTCGGGTGCGGATGTTGCCGGAGACGTTTGCGGCGATTGAAGCGGGGAATGCGCCGAAAGGTGATGTGTTGGGCACTGCAAGGCTGGCTGGAATTATGGCGGCCAAACAGACTGCACATTTGATTCCTCTGTGCCACCCTCTGCCGCTGAGTAGCGTGGAGGTGCAGGTGATGCCGGATGCTGGGTTGCCGGGGTATCAAATTCGGGCGACGGTGAAAATTAAGGCGGAAACAGGGGTGGAAATGGAGGCGCTGACGGCGGTTTCGGTGGCGGCGCTGACTTTGTACGATATGGCTAAAGGATTGGAAAAGTCGATCGCCATTGAGTCAATTCGACTGGTGAGTAAAAGTGGCGGCAAGTCTGGAGACTATGAAAATGTAGAGGCATAAGTTTCCTACCGAAAGAGGGATGCAGCATTCAAAAAGCTGCACTTATGATTAAAATAGGCACAGAACTACTAATATCAAGTGAAAAACTATGCCTCCTCGTTGGCCCCGCAAACCCGATCGCAATGATCCAGAGTACCGCCGCTTAGATGACCGGATGAATTTTGCTATCCATGTCGGTCTTTTTTCTGCTAGCAATTCAGGTTTGTGGTTTGTTCACAATTTGCAAAAGGCTGATTGGCCTTGGGCAATTTCGGTAACGGGTGGATGGGCTCTAGTAGTTTTGGCCCACGCGATTTACCATTTTGCGATCGCCGATTATTCGCCCCTCACCAAAGATTCTGGCTGAAGGCAGTTGGCGGCGATTTGTTAAGTCTTTTGATTGATAACAAATAACTTTCGGCTTTTTTGATATGGCTAATACTACACAGGCGATCGAATCTTTAGCAGCCGAAATTGGCGAAAATGTCTACATTGACATTGCTAAGTGGCATTTGTATCTCAATGATGCCCACCTGCATACAGTTGTTGCTGAACAACTTTACCCGATGCTGGAAGATGGGAAGTTAGATGCTGACAAAGTTGGACAAGTTTTGCAAGGAATTCCAGTCAAGTTGGGCGGCGGCAAGCGGGAAGTGCCCCTGGCAGATTTGATTCCGATGCAGTGTCAAGTTCAGTTGATGGATGTGCTTGAGGAATTTCAGCGGAAGATGTAATCGGAAATTGCGCGGAACGTCTGTATGTAGGGTGGGCCATGCCCGCCTTATTTTTGTGAGTATATTTTTACAATTTCTTTAGACTTGTTATTATGTAGACAGTCCTGGACGCAACTTTTTAATTTTGACACTATCTGTAGTGGTAAGGTGCGCCATAAGCCCCCTAGAGTAGTTGTAAGGTGCGCCATAAGCACCCTACAATTCGAGTCTGTGCGTAAGTCTTAGTAGAGTGTCAAATCTTCAGTAGTGCTAAGGTGCGCCATAAGCACCCTACAATTCTGGCATTAGCGAGTAATGGCAGCAAAAAATAATTTGTAACTGTATTCAATCAAACAGAATTTAAGTTTTCCCTAAAAGCAAAATAAACAGTTACTAAAAGACGAGCTTGGTATGAACCCAATAAAGTAATTGTGTTAAAATAGTTAGCGATTCTAAATTTCCTAGCTGTCTCAATTTTCTTGCAAACAAGAAAACATTTAATCATCAGAGGTGCAGGCTACAAAAACAAATTTTGTACCAAATATACTGCAACCAATGAATACAACCCTGATTCAAGCTCCGGAAAAATTATGGTCTAAGCTTTCCAACTATTGCCTTAAAAACTATCAATGTCTGACTCAAGACCCCCGACTGTTTTTAATGCGAAAGTTTGCTCGTTTCGAGATTGTACGCGACTGGGCAGCGATGTTGTTGAAGAGTCCAACTAAACCCCGTGAAATTAGTCGAGAAGAATCTTCGATTTTGGGAAATTTGGATGTAAATTCGATCGCTGCAACTATCGAAACTGAGAGTTGCTATCAGGGTCTCCAGCTACCTGAAGATGTAGTTCAAGAACTTTTGGAATTTGCCAGTTCTACGGTTTGCTACATTAACAGAGATTTGAAGCGTCCCTGGCGCTGTAAAGGAACAGAACAAGTCGGTGCAAACTTGCCCAAAAACTCCCGCCTTTGCAGCTACATGAGCAACAGCAAACTATCTTCAACTCTCAAGAAACTGGAAAAAGACCCCGGCATATTGGCTATTGCAGCTAAATTTCTAGGTGTCCAAGCAGTACACATGGGAAGTGAAATATCGTGGAGTTTTCCCGTTGCAGGAACTCATGTCCAGCAGCGCGAGGCAGCTCAAGTATTTCACTACGATTTAGACGACTATCGGTTCATTAAATTTTTCTTCTACCTTACCGATGTCGATATCTCCAGCGGGCCGCACGCTTACATTCGCGGAACTCACAAGCACAAAAAGTGGCTGCACCAACTTATAGGCACGCGCTGTGCAGACATCTACGACGAAAAGATTGTTGAATGTTATGGTGCCCAAAATGTGGTAAATGTCTGCGGAAAAGCTGGTTTTGGCTTTGCAGAAAATCCCCTTTGCTTTCACAAGGGAACGCAGCCAACTGAGAAACCGCGCTTGATGCTGCAAATAGAGTATGCCATTAACGACTACGGCAACATTCACGAGGCGTGGGGTTCCTAGCCAATAAGCCTCGCAAATCGCGAAGTCTTGTCTGTCTATCGAGACTTCTCACGTAAAATTCCGGTTTTAGCTTTTGCGATTTATTTGCGAAAACGGCCGCGAATGCGATCGACAAACATATCAACTTCCGGCAACTTCATCTGACTGACAAACAGGGCAAAAACTCCTAACCCTACAAAACTTGCGACACTCAACTGCACTAATTGAACGACCAAACCTTCAGTACCCAAAACTCTTTGACAGGCTTGCAGAGTAGCCAAGGTAACGAATGCAGTTAAACAACTGCCAGAAGTTAACCCCAGAAAAGGCAAACTCCACTCCCCCCAAGGCAGGCCACCAAGCTTTTTATCTAATAAGTACAAAAGCATAACCATCGAAGTAAGATTCACTCCCACCGTCGCCAAAACTAATCCGGGCGCGCCAAAAGCTCCTACTAATAAATAATCCAGTAGTCCGTTCAAAAAGATATTGATAATACTGACACGAAAAGGGGTTTCTCCGTCTCCCAAAGCGTAAAATACCCGTACCACAACGTCGCGTCCCAAATACACAAACATTCCAATACTGTAAGCCATCAATATCGGCGTGACAAACTGCGATGCTGACCGATCAAAAGCATAGCGTTCGTAAACCACGCGGACGATCGGCCCGGCAAGTGTTACCATTAAAGCGCTCAGCGGCAGCATCGTAATCCCGGTCAAAATTAAAGATTGACGAATTTTATCTTTTAATTCGGGCCAGTCTTTGGGTTCGGTGAGGCGAGAAAATATAGGCAAAAATGGCACTAAAATTACATTAGAAATGATGCCTAAAGGAGTCATAACTAACAAGCCGCTGTAACCCATCGCAGAGGCAGCTTGAGGGATGTAGGATGCAAAAAATAGGTCAGTATAGACGTTAATTTGCAGCATTCCCGATGATAAGGTAGCAGGAACCATCACCTTAATTACTTCTTGCACTCCGGGGCGTTTAAAATTAAACCGCAAACGCAATGTTCCCAGGCCCGCGCGCCACTGGGCCACCAGTTGCACCAACCACTGCAAAACTGCGCCCGCTAAAGTTCCCCAAGCTAACACTAAGCCACCAATTAGTGCGTATTCCGGCTGAATAATTTTGTCTCCCAGTTGCAGTGCGAGAATCCCCAAACCGCCGACAAGTGCAACGCTGGAAAATAAAGGACTAATCGAAGGCAACCAGTACATATCGGCGGCATTGAGAGTGCCGAAACCAATGCCGATCAAGCCTGAAAGTAATGCCATCGGCGCCATAATCCGAAATTGCTGGACGGCAATTGCTTTGATTTCTAAACCTTCTGCTGTTCTATTTAATCCAGGTGCTACCAAATCGATCAGCGGATCGGCAAAAATAATTAAAGCGATCGTCACCAACAGCAACAAGCCCCCGACTAAGGTGGTGATAGTCTCGACTAAGGGTGCTGCTTCTTTTTTATCCCGGCGGGCTAAAACACTGACGATGGCGCTGTGAAATGGCCCGTTAATCCCTCCGAGCAAAATAAATAAGAAACCAGGGATGACGTAGGCGTAGTTGTAGGCATCGACGGCGACACCGACTCCAAAGGCTGCGGCGATCGCAATTTGGCGCACCAATCCAAAGACTTTGCTAATTAGAGTGGCGACTGCGACAATGCCGGCAATCCCTGCGAGGGAACGAGAGGGCTTCTGTAATTGGGACACAAATGGTTACAAACGCTAATGCTAAAAGGATTCACTTATTTTAATCGCGAATCGGGAGAATCATATCATGAACTCATAAAACTTCTAGGGGGAATTGCGCGGATACCAATTTTATCGATATTACTGACTTGCGGAAATTCAATAATCGATCGGGACTCTTCGTCCTAACTACAAACCGCAGTTTCGTGCTATGATGCGTCAATCTAAAATCTACAATCTAAAATCTACCATTTAAAAATGATGAAATAAATGAGTTGATAAAAGCAGATAAATAACATATAGTTGATAACTTATGATCGATTGTGTTAGCTCCCAGACTTATTTCAAAAGTGCGGAGCCAGGTATTCGGTTATAGATAAAATCTACAATTTAGAATCTCAAATCTCAAATCTCAAATCTCAAATCTCAAATCTCAAATCTCAAATCTCAAATCTCAAATCGAATGACTGGCTTAATTTACAAATATCCTCCTCTTTTACCCGGAATTCTCATCAAACGTTACAAGCGATTTTTTGCCGAAATAGAACTGGATTCGGGAGAAATAATCACCGCGCACTGTCCGAATACTGGCCCGATGACTGGTGTTTACATTCCGGGAAATCCAGTGCTAGTATCTCTCAGCGACAATCCTAAACGCAAGTTAGCTTATACTTGGGAATTAATTAAAGTTTGCAACACTGTGCCAACTTGGGTGGGAGTTAATACTGGGCTGCCAAATCGAGTAGTTAAATTAGCTTTAAAATTGAAATTGTTTCCAGAGTTGGGCAATTACAGTTTAATTCAACCGGAGGTTGTTTACGGCACTGATAAAAAAAGTAGAGTCGATTTTTGGCTAACTGGTGAGGAAAAACCGATTTTTCTGGAAGTGAAAAATACAACTTGGGTAAAAGAGGAGTTGGCTCTATTTCCCGATACGGTGACGGAGAGGGGACAGAAACATTTGAGAGAATTGATAGAAGTGGTGCGGCAGGGTTCGAGGGCTGTAATGCTGTATTTTATTAATCGCGGGGATTGTACTGATTTTGCTCCGGGGGATAGTGCCGATCGCCTTTACGGAGAATTGTTCAGACAGGCGATCGGTGAAGGTGTAGAGATTTTGCCCTGTCGCTTTGATGTGACACCGGAAGGCATTCGCTATTTGGGGTTAGCAAAACTAGATCTACTAACCTTAAATGATTAGTTTAAATTGCCTGCATTTCTTGATCGATCTCGACACTAGCCACGCCCGGTACGCTCTTTATTCCTTCTAGCTTCGACTGAGAAACTTCTCCAGTAACGATACCAATCACAGGCAGCACCTCATCCACTTTCATTCCCGCCGATTCTAAGGCAGTGACAACCGATTGAATTACCGATATGTTTTGGTCGTCAACAGCCACTATGATGCGCTGTACTTGTTCGTCAGACATATTTAGCATCCTTTGGAGTACATCCATTGCGCTATTGTAAATTGTCTTCTGTTAGATCCCCGCAGGCTTAAAGTGCTGCGGGGATTTGGGTATTCTGCATTACGGAGCTTCTACTAAGCCGCTTCCGACACGAGTATTTGGCAACGGTAGCGCCATAGCATAGGAAGTCAGCAATTGCCAAAGTTCAGCACCTCGTTTACCAGTCGATTCGGCATACAGGGCCGCGATGCCAGCTACGTGCGGTGTAGCCATGCTAGTGCCATTGTAAGCAGCATAACGCCCTTTATTCATAGGCACTGATGAGTATACTTTTACTCCTGGAGCGGCGATATCGACTTTAGTTCCTTGAATTAGGTCAGAGGTAGCCGAGAAGTCAGGCACTTGGACGCAGTTATCGACGGCTGCAACAGCCATAATCGAGGGACTATTCGCTGGTTGTCCAACGGTTTTGGTTGGTCCGTGGTTGCCGGCGGCCGCCACGATCAGACACCCATTTTGTAGTGCCCGACGACCGACAGTTTCGTAGGCCGTAGAGGGCTTTGGATTGGTGTTTCCTAATGACATCGAGATCACTTGACACCCATTGGCGATCGCCCATTCCATCCCAGCCAGAATCCAGCCACTAGCGCCACTACCGGCATTACTCAACACTTTACCGACATAAATGGTCGATTCGTAAGCGATCCCGTACCTGCGGCCGTTAAGATCCTTGAACCCGCAGGCTGTCCCGATGCAGTGCGTGCCATGACGGTTGCCATCTTGTACGTCCTCCCCTGGTACGAAGGACTGCGATACGATCGATCGACCTGCGAAGTCGGGATGTTGGAGATCCATCCCCGTATCCAGCACAGCAACTTTCATTCCACTACCAGTCAACAGAGAGTTCATCACCTTCGTTGCCTTCAAACCCCAAGTAGACTCGCTATCATCGGAAAAACATTCTTGTTTCTCGATTTCTGCTGCTTCTGTAGTAGTGGCTTTGTCGTACAGGTTATTCACCGCATCGCGATAACCCCGCAAATAGTCTGCCGATAACCCATCGCCAATCGCGTAGAAAGTGCGCTCCGGTTCGATCGCCAGAATAGCCGAATCCTCTCCCGCTGAGGTCATGATGCTGCTGAAACCCCCTTCGTCTAACGAGACGACGGCCACGCCGAGAGTAGGAAACACCGCTCCCCCTGCTGCTTCAATTTGGCTCAAGTCTAGAGCAGAGTCCGGGAAATCGGCAGCATTTGCCAGTCCTCTGATGCCAGTTTGGTCGTTCAGAAGATCTAACCCTTCTATCACCGCATCATCGCGGAAAGTAATAATGTAACGCCCTGTTGTTTCATCAGCTTGGGCAGTTTCTGGGATGGGAAAACTAGGTTGTTCAGACATAAATACCTCTTATTGAGTGTTATTAGAAATCCATGACAGTTTTTCTGACATGAATCTCTACTTTTTTTGATGCTGATTCGACTTATTTAGGACTTACGCAAAAGAGCAATTTTTACATTATTTGTGGGGTAAGGTGCGGTGTGCTGCGCCCTACAGATACACTTTGTGCGTAAGTCCTGTGCTGTTTACTCGGCTAATTTGCTAATTTGATGGTAAAGTTCGTCATCTAACCGTCCTTCTCCTGTCTGGATTAGCCATTTTTCTAAAGTACGGTTTTTATCGGTAAATTGTTGGGATTTACCATTGCCTCTAGCCACGATCAATCCATTAGAAATCACAATTTCCCGATCGCCCTCTACCTCTTCACCACTTTCTCGGACAATCAAACCACGATACCCCAATCCTTCATTAATAGATCCTTGTCCTTGATGTGTAGACAATGATTGAAGCCGTTGTGTAAACTGCTGAGATTCTTCCACTGTCAATTCCCAATGTGGGTTGGGTCTGCCACTAAACATATCCACTTCTACTTGCATCTTTTTGTCTCCTAAAGCTGTGACCGAACATCCAAGCAAAGTCACCAAAAACATTAAAAAACCCAAGCCAATTATCCTTTCTAGATATGTTGTGAGTGAATAAGCCCGTTGCATGGTCTTCTTCTCCAGTGTGGGGAACCCACATTCCGCAGTGCTATAGATTCTATTTAATCTTTTGGCTCTTACAAGTGTAAAAGTAGCCACAGAAGATGGTGTAAGGCCCACGGTTACAGGTAGCTGGGTTAGTGATAACTATGCCACTGTTATCTGTATTCCGAGCCGCTGTCGAACCCGGTTTGTGACCCCAAAATCCTTCTCGCATTTTGCGATACCAGTGGAAATCAACAAACCCCGGACCAGGGGCAATAACCAGTGCTACTAAATAGCGAGGGGCTTGTGAGGCGGGGAAACAATCGTAGCGTTTGTGCAATCCATCGCACAGAGAAGCTTTGGTAACTTCTACGCAATTAATTGCAGTGTACTGATGTCCGCATCCTTTTCCTGGTTGGGCAAAAGTATCTGTGCGCTTATTACTCGCATAGTTATAGCAGTTGTTGTTCTGCCGGATTACGGGGTTGTTGTTCCAGAAGCCGGGGTTATAGGGCGAAGTATCATAAAAGCAGGTAGCAGCCACTTCAATTGAGGTATCTACCGCCATGTTTGGTAAGTCTTCAACATCAGATACTGAAAGTCTGCTGCTGGTTTCCAGTTGTTGTCGCAGAAAATTCTGCAACATTTCATCTAAAGGTAGTTCTTCTCCGAAAGCCGATGCTTCTGGAGGTGATTCTGCACTGCTCATTAAGCCGATCAAACGCTCAGCAATCTCGTTTGCTTTATCGCTAGCGGCACTCGCACCGGCAGCCATATACATACTAGCGGGTAGTTCAAAGTCTTGGGCAAGCTCGTCAGAGAGGGGTTCAATGGTGAAACCGCGAAACCCTAATCCAGCATCAGCAGAAGCTGCTTCGGCTACCATGCTACGATTGTTAGCAATCTCTTTGAGCGTAGTTCGAGCTTCTTCCTCGTCTGTAATAATCCACTCGGGAGCGGGTCTTCCGGAAAATATATCGGCAGTAATCCGTAACATACTTAACCTCTTTTTTGAGTAGTTTTCAGCAAACAAACTCTACCTTAAAGTTGTTTAATAGCTAGAGAAGACAACCTTGGTCGTGAGTGTTATGTAAGCTGAGTTTCAAAACTGCATAACAGCTTTTGATCTAATACTCCTCAAAATAAACTTGGAGAGCAATACGACGATCCGCGTATAGGATTATGAAGATATTGCAACAAATTCTGATTTGAATAATTCCAACTTTTACCGAGCAATTATCACAGCAGTCCTTCGGCTTTGTAGACTTAGTTTTATGTAAAAATGCTTGATATGTTTGCGAAGCAAAATTAGGTTTTCAATTATTAAATAAAAAGTTTCAATTTTACAGTTGATAGTGAAGTTTTTAGGATGTCTGTTTACACCAAACCCTAAAAACATTCCGCCCTGAAAGCTGGTTTTAAACCCCTAAATTTTGATCGACAAGTGATTTACGGTTGGGTGGGAGCGGTTTTTTTATAGTGTCAGTTATTTGCAGGTATTGTTTGTGAACCCGCCCTACAAAAATTATGTCTATTTAGCAATGCTCCCTGACTGACTTAATTGACAAATATCCTCCTCTTTTACCCGGAATTCTCATCAAGCGGTACAAGATTTTATTAATCGCGGAGATTGTACTGATTTTGCTCCGGAGGATAGTGCCGATCGCATTTACGGAGAGTTGTTCAGACAGACGATTAATGCAGGTGTAGAGATTGTGCCCTGCCGCTTTGAGATGACGCCGGAAGGCATTCGCTATTTGGGGTTATCAAAACTGGATATTTGAGATTTGGTGCGCTTCATGGGGGCAAACTCAGTCAAACTGGTCAAGCCGACTAAATACTACTCACCCCCCAACAAGCTGCGGCTTAGCCCCAGATGCGTAAGCCATGAAACTGTCAGAAGTGTTGCTATTCGGAGACTTGAACAGTGACTTGAAATTCCTCAATGGTTGATTCCTCACCAACCCACTCACGCAAGTTTTTTAGTTGTAATTTTACTCGACCGGGATTGTTTGCTTGAAAGGTGAACACGCGCTGCCCGCCACCACCCATCCCAAGATTACTACCCAGATTAATGTCGTCACTTTTTAATTGTAAAACTTCTGTATCTAAGGCGGACAGAGACCAGCGGTAGCCTGTTGTTGAATTTTCATCTAAACGAAGTGTGAGCGTCTGTCCGCGCTTGAGGGTTAAAACTGTGCCACTATCGGCTTGAGATAAAGTTAATTCAGACATAGATTGTGAGGTAGGGGGTGATGAAGGTGGCTGTATATATTGCTGTTTCAGGTATGCGGCCGGCAGTGGAAGAAATGTTGTGTGAGTATGTGAAGCAATTTTAGGGTAAAGGGGAGTAAAAGATACTAAATAGGTCGAAATGATTAGGTATAAAAACATAATTTATGTACAAAATAAACAGCCATCGCCAAGTTTAGTCGCGCTATAATCGCAATTTGCTGGTGGGCGGTTGACGGTTGGATGGTAAACCTTAAAGTTGAACCATCAACCGCCAACAGACTCGATGCAAAATCTTTGAGTGCAGGGTGACATAAACTTGGAGAGTCGGCGACAATCAAGCTTTACCAAACGTAAAGGGTGGATACTTTGTTGTCGGCTTCTTCATAGTATTGGACGGGTTTAGCTAACACTTTAGCATGGGCTGCGATGACGTTGAAGGCAACGATCGCAGAGTCAGAATTATCGGCAAATTTCCGCCAACCAATCTGATCCACATACATATAAGCGTTACGAGTTGAGCTGTTTGTCCACAGTCCCAGTACCTTTTTATCAGTTTGCCAAGCTGTGTTGCCTTGACTAACAGCATTTTGAGCGGGGGGATCGAAGGTGGGACGCTCTTCTTGACTTGCGGTTTGCTTCGCAGCTTGAACTGGAGGTTCTTGGGTGGGGTAGGCTTCCATTTTTATCTCCTTAGTATTGGGGTTGAAGGGTTGTGCGATCGCCTGACAAGGCAGACAAACCTCATCAGGTGAACCGGCTGGATTGCTGGAATAAGTCATGGTTGTTCCTTAATCTCTAGAACCGTATCGTTAATTTTTGGACTTGGGATTTTGGACGATCGTCTCAAGTCCGCTGTTTTTTACCAGGCGTAAATTTCTTTGATGATCCCGTTCTCTTGATAGAGGCTGACTGCACGATCGGCGGCTTTAGATGCAGCAAGCTGAATTAACATATCGAGGTTTGTTTCATCGCTAGCATCAGAGAGTTTTCTCCAGCCGATGCCTTCGCTGACATAGACATAAGCATTGCGATCGGCATTATTTGTCCAGAGTCCGAGAATTTTCACATTTGACAACCAGCCGGTTTCAACGATGCCATCCACCGCGAACATACTGGAGTCAATCCCGCACTGCCCGTAAGCGATGCGGAAAAAGCCATTCTCACCAAAGTTCTGTCCCCAGCTATTTTTGGCAATCCAATAGCCTTCGGTGTCGTTGTAACCCACGATCGAGACACAGTGACCACCCTCAACCTTGCCGCTAACCATGCGATAAATGCCGCTTTTGTAAGCGAAGAAATCTGTGTAGACAGTGAAGCAAGCTACCAACGCGCCGCGAGTGGAAAGCCATTCCTTCATATCTGCGATCGATTTAATCTCATGCCACCCGCTAATTTTTACGGCGCTACTTTGCCAGTTACTTGCGAGGTTGCTGCAATTTTGATCGGCTGCGGTGTAAGGGTAAGAAGCTTCGATGGCGAGTCCTGTTTTGGCAGAATCCATTGAGGGTGGCACCCACCAACCGTTCCCGCAGTTACGTCCTAGAGCGCGGGCATAGCAGTAGAACAAGTGAGCTTCGGATAAATCGATCGCCAGCGCCGGATTGTTGCGAATGCGGCGAATGGTGGTTTCGATCGTTGCCACAGTGCCAAACGCAACACAAGAACCGCAAGAACCTTGGTCTTTGACTGCTGTCACAAATCCACCTGTCCGCATATCGAAGCTGGCGGGATAGCCTGCTGTCTCGCCTTTAATCTGTGCCGACTTAAAGACTTCCTGATTGATCTTGGCGATTTGCTCTTGTTCTTCAAAGGACGGTTCGTTAGGCCCAGGCGTATAACCGAGCCGCAGTTGCTTTTCGGCATCTGAAAGCTGAGTCATGCTCGTTTCGCCAGCTTGCCAGGAGGCACCTGCTAGCTCGATTGCTGCTTGCAATTTAATGGAATCCATGTCATCTCCTTAAAACATAAAGTAGGTTTGACTCAAACTAAAATCTCTCGTGAGTTTCCGTATTTTTTGCTTGCTCTTTTTTCAAACTGCGATCGAACGCTGGATAACAGCGTTTGATCCAATAGTCTTCCAAATAAACTTGGGGAACAATTCGACGATCCGCGTATAGAATTATGAAGATATTGCAACAAATTCTGCTTTGAATAACCCCAACTTTTCCAGAGCAACCATCACAGCAGCCGTCCGGGTTTGTACGCTTAGTTTCCCGTAAAGATGTTCCAGATGTTTTCGCACTGTTCCTTCACTGCAACCGATCACTTTAGCTATTCCTGCATTACTTTTATCTTTGGCAATCCAGAATAAAACCTCCGCCTCGCGTTTGGTGAGTCCTAGCAATTCCAGAGCAGAAATAGAGAAAAATTGCAGTTCTTCTTCCTCCAATAGCAAGACATATTGCTCTTTGATGGGATCGGGAATCAGCCGGACGATCAACTGTTTTCCTGCTTGTTGAATGTGCAAGGGCAAACAGCGAGAGGGAACATTGTGGTTGAATGCGATTCGCGCAATCTGCTCCTGGAACCAATGTTGTAAGGATTCTGGCAATGAGTAGGGAATGTGGTGTAAAAAATACTGACTTAAAAGTTCTTCTGCCCGTTGAGTCATGAATTGCACTTCGCCTGCAATTTCCACAACTATCGCCCCTACGCGATCCAAAATTTGCTTGACTAATCCCTTAATGAAATTATCTGGCTCCTTGTCTGTGCGATCGCTCTCGACTTTGATAATACAATCTTGGTAGAAAATTTCGTAACTTTCGGCCTCAGCTTTTGGTGCTTGGAGTCGATCAAAATCTTGAGATGTCAAAATAACTGCGCGCTGACGCCTGTGTTTCTGTGAATTCATGGGAAATATCTCCATTGGCATATACGGTGAACATGGCGAAAGTAGATACCCTTGCGGTACGGGTATCTCGCTCATTTCACTGTTGTTGAGGTCTACAACTGTAGAAATGCACTCTGAGATTTTTTGAGAGTCCCTGATTTAAGTTGCTTTTCTTAAGTAATTACTAACTAATAACAGTCACTAGCTATTAGTTACAAGTCACATAATCGAGTGACTTGCATAATTTTATTTTGTGTGTTAAGGTCTGTATATTTTATTGTAAAGATAAAAAAATGCCTCAAAAAAAGTGTCAAGCCATAAATAACTTGCCATCAGAATGTCGCGGTGAATTAGATAATCAAATATACTAATGAGTGATGTAAAGTTGGTCAAACATTGGCGAGCATCCGGGCTTTTCAGAGAATAAATGTAAGTACGGTTTCTTGTCTAGAAATAATGTCTGCTGTAACTTCCATTCCTGCTTGAATATGATACTGACAGCACTGTTCGTTAGCCGACGATAAGCTAATCGCCCGATCGCGCTTGACTAAATAAGTTTTTTGGGGCATAACAGTCACTTCATAGTAAGGCGGACTGTTATTTTCACCAGCAATGGCATCGGGTGCGATCGCACTAACTTTCGCTTCTAGTACGCCGTAGTCGGGATAGGGATAGGCAGAAATCCGCAGGATAGATGTTTGACCGATCGCAATTTTACCAATATCGGGAGCAGCGACGCGAGCTTTGACGACAATCGCAGCATTAGCGGGAGCAATTTGAGCAATTGCCGCACCGAGTTGTGCAGTTTGTCCGGGATTTCGCAGATTTAGTTTGAGAATAGTGCCGTCTACGGGAGAACGAACAATACTTTTTGCAAGTTCGGTATCAATTTGTTTGAGCTCTTGGCGATCGCGATTGATTTGATTTTCGATGTCAGCGCGACTCTGAATCGAAGTTAATTGTTCTTTTTTCAACGCTGCCCAAGCTGCTTCACCCTTGGCTTTTTCTTGAGCAATTCGCTGTTGGGCGATCGCCACGGGTGCGGCACTGGGATTCAAGGCAGCTTCAACAACTTTTAATTTAGCTGCAGACACTTCAACAGCTTGTTGCTACCTGTCAACGGTTTTTCTTTGGCTTTCAACTGCTTTTTTTGCGCTTCTACGGCGGCTTTTTGCGCTGCCACGGCTTGTTCTTGCTGCTGTGCGGCAAGTTTCGTCTCCTCCAATAAATCCAGCGAAATAGCGCCTGTTCTTTGGATTGACTGATAGCGATCGCGTTTAGAAACGGCTGCTTTTAAATTTGCCTCGGCAGCCTTTAAATTTGCTGCTGCTGTTTGCTCTGACGGTAACATTATATTTAGCGACAGCAGCAAGTGCGATCGCACTGCCAAAAGTTCCCAACAAAAATAATCTGCCCGCCGTTATCCAGCGGCTGATGGGCGGCAAGAATTCATCCGGTTTGGCCGTGCGGAGAAAGTCAAAAGAAGAGTCAGGAGTCATTAGTTAAGGAATGAAAATTTAATAACACAAGCAAGGTATAATAAACAAATGAGTGAATATCAATGGACTTGACATTTAATTGTTATGATCACAAGTTATCCTTATTCGATGTTCACCTTGTTTCTTTTGCTAATAATTGGTGGGTTGGCTTCAGTCATTTTATTCAGGTAAATTTATGTATTACTCCTCGGAAAATACTGCTCAGATGCGGAAACTTTATCAATCTTTGTCCGAAAAAGAGCGACGAAGATATGCAGCTTTCTTAAACCCAAAAACTTGGGGATGGTGGAATTAGTTACATATCCCGAATTTTGGCAGCAGACAGAAATACAATAGCCAAAGGCATTAAGGAATTAAAAATTGAATCAGACACTACTTTTAATCAACGCAGAATTCGTCGAAAAGGAGGAGTAAGAAAAACTAGCGAGTCTCTCATACCTGGTTTGAATGAAAGTTGTTTAGAAATCTTAAAATTTTATACAGCAGGCAGCCCAATGAATGAGAAAATTAAATGGACTAATCTCACTCAACAATAAATAATTGAAGGTCTGAAAATTCATAGCACAACAGTCAGTTTAACGCTTGTTCAAAAAATTTTTAAAAAAGCACGGATATGTAAAACGTCAAGCTCAAAACAAACAAACAACAGGAATAACAAATAATCGTAACGAACAATTTAAAAATCTTGCCATAATAAATTAAGAGTATGAGTGACAGTGGAATTTTATCATTAGTATGGATGCCAAAAAAAAGGAATTTATGGGAAATTTATATCGCTCAAGAACTCTGTATACTACCGAAACCGTTACCACACTTGACCATGACTTTTTCAGTTTGGCTGATAGCAAAATAGTGCCTCATGGAATTTATGAGGTGCAAAATAACCGAGGATATTTAACCCTATGTATTAGTAAATATATGAGTTAATTTTGCTTGGCAAGCGATTAAAGTGTGGGGGATAAATTACGGGATTTCTACTCTCAAACCCATTCAATTTTGATTAAATGTGATAGACGTGGTAGTAATAATTCCAATTATCATAGCTTTAAATCGGACTTACAAAAATTAGTTAATGAGCTAGATATAGAAATCATAATAGCACATTATCTTCCCTATACATCCAAGTACAATCCAATTGAGCATCGTTTATTTGCTCATGTAACGAGAGCTTGTCTTGGTTATAACACCCGATCGCGATCGGCAATCGGGTCTGGTAAAACTATCATTTAACCAACAGCGATCGCCTCTTAATTTTGACGGCAAACAATCCCACTCCTGCAACAATCATGGCAGCAATATTGCTAGGTTCAGGCACTGCTTCGGCAATACTGAGCGAATTGATCCCCAAAGCCCGATCGCCCTCAGAACTGCTATAAACGAGCCGCGAGATGTTGGCAGCATCGCTGCGAACTCCGAGAAATTGAGCCGAGTTATCTAGTGCTAATGAGGATGTTCCCTGGGTTGAGAAACTGCCTAACAAATTATTATTACTGTCAAATGCCGAGATCGATGCAGTGAATAAAAATGTATCATCTACCGCTATTTGCGTCCCGGCGGCCGCCACCGGGCGATCGAAGGTAATCGTTAGCGGGCCAGGATTTCCTACTGATGGCGGTGGGCCTGGTATTAAGCCTGTAAACAAAATGAAATCACCGCTGGCAAAGTTGGTGGGAATGCCTGGTGAAGGCAAGGTTTGAAAAAGTAAAGGAGGGGTCACTCCTGGAGTTGTAGCCGCGGGAATATTGACATTAACTCCCAGTCCTTGTTCCGAGGTGACTGAGAAGGAATTGGGCAATACTTTAAAGGGCGGCTGGACTGGCCCTAAAATCGACCAATCAACGCGATCGCTCCCTCCCAAGGCCGCGCGATCGCTCACGAATGTCAGATTAGCAGCTTCAACTGGCGGTGCTAACAGAATCAGCAGAGTGCCGATCGCAGTTCCCGCAGCAGATAGTTTTAGCGATCGCGTTTTTTTTTCCATCGGTACAAATTCCGGCAGGCGATCGCTTTCCAATAAATGCACTTTGAAGTGTTGAAATTTGTCAGAAATCATAATAATTCCTCCATTCAACCTTTCCACAAAATATTACAAAAATTTGGTCATGCCAAAACTGAATGTTTAAATTAGGTTCCGTCCAATATAGTTTATATCCTGATAATGAACTCTGATTATTTAACAAGACATAACATTACGCATACTTTCGTAAAGTGGGGATTTTCCGCCCTACAATTGGTATTCGATGCAATTGAAAACTGCTATCAAACTGGACAGTTCCCTAAAGTTGGAAGTACATCCGAGACATTTTCCTGCCTCAGTATCCTCGGTAACAGGGAATGTTTCGCTTACAATTACACTATGTAGCATCTAACAAAAAAAAGCGATCGCACTATGGGAATGACTCTGACCGAAAAAATATTAGCCAAAGCATCAGGCCGCACTAAAGTCGAGCCCGGAGAAAATATCTGGGTAGAAACAGATGTGTTGATGACCCACGATGTCTGCGGGCCCGGCACCATCGGCGTTTTCAAACGCGAATTCGGCGAGAATGCTAAAGTCTGGAACCCCGACAAAATCGTCCTCATTCCCGACCACTACATTTTCACTAACGACGAACGCGCTAACCGCAACGTCGATATTCTCCGCGATTTTGCCAAAGAACAAGGGATAAAATACTTTTACGACATCACGGATCGATCGGACTTCAAAGCAAATCCCGACTACAAAGGAGTTTGCCACATCGCCTTAGCACAAGAAGGCCACACCCGACCAGGCGAAGTGCTCTTCGGCACCGATTCCCACACCTGCAATGCCGGCGCTTTCGGACAATTCGCCACCGGTATCGGCAATACAGACGCGGCTTTTATCATGGGAACCGGCAAACTGTTAATCAAAGTTCCCGCAACCATGCGCTTTGTGTTCAACGGTGAACTGCCGGATTATTTGTTAGCAAAAGACCTAATTTTGCAGATTATTGGTGATATTAGCGTTGCCGGTGCTAACTACCGGACAATGGAATTTGCGGGCGATACAGTTGAGCGTTTGACGATGGAAGAACGGATGACGCTGTGCAATATGGTGATTGAAGCTGGCGGTAAAAACGGCACGGTTGCGCCCGACAAAACTACGTTTGATTACGTTACTTCGCGGACTGACAAACCCTTCGATTCATTTTACAGCGATGGGGATGCTAAATTTTATAGCGATCGCACCTACGATGTCAGCAAATTAGAACCAGTCGTCGCCAAACCGCACTCTCCCGACAACCGCGACTTAGCCCGCAACTGCCGCGATGTCAAGATCGATCGAGTTTACATCGGTTCCTGCACCGGCGGCAAAACCTCCGACTTCCTGAATGCCGCCCGCATTCTCAAAGGAAATCAAGTCAAAGTTCCGACTTATTTAGTACCAGCAACTCAGAAAGTTTACGAAGATTTATTTGTCACAAAATACGAAGGTCAAACGCTTTCGGAAATCTTCTTAGCTGCAGGCTGCATCGAACCCGCAGCGCCTTCTTGTGCCGCTTGTTTGGGCGGTCCGAAAGATACTTTCGGGCGGATGAACGAACCCGAAATTTGCGTGTCTACAACTAACCGCAATTTTCCCGGTCGGATGGGGAATAAAGAAGCGCAAGTTTATCTAGCTTCGCCTTACACGGCGGCGGCTTCTGCGCTGACTGGGTATGTCACCGATCCGCGCGAATTCCTGTGTTAGAAAGTAGCTGATGTAAGGTGCGCAATGCGCACCCGGAGGCCCCTGGAAGGTGCGCATTTCGCACCCTACGAGATGAATGTAAGGTGCGCAATGCGCACCCGCACAGATGAGTGTAAGATGCCCTATAAAAAAGTAGGAAGACGATATTAATGCCAAACTATCGCCGATTTTACCTTCCTGGTGGAACTTTCTTTCTAACGCTTGTTACCTACAATCGCACACCGCTATTTTCCGACTCAGAAAATGTCTCGCGACTCCGCAACGCTGTAGCGGCGATTAAATCAGAACAACCTTTTGAAATTCTTGGGGCAGTTGTATTGCCCGACCACATCCATTTTTTGTGGAAATTACCTCCTAATGATACTGCCTATCCCAAGCGTCTGGGACGGATAAAAGTTTTATTTACACAATCTTTGCGCGGTCAAGGAACTTTGCCTCAAAATGTCTCCTTTTCGCGTCGCAAGCGTCGAGAAAGTGATGTTTGGCATCGGCGATTTTGGGAACATACTATTTGCAACGAAGAGGATTTTGAACAGCATTTAAACTATATTCACTACAATCCTGTTAAGCACAATTTAAGTTATTGTCCGCATTTGTGGTCTTACTCTAGCTTTCGCTTATGGGTCAAAAAAGATGTTTATGGAGTTGATTGGTGCTGTAGTTGTAATGGCAGAAATCCAAAAATACCAAATTTTGATGCCATTTCCTATAGACTAGGAGAATAAATCCACAGGACTTACGTAAAAAGTGGTTTGACGCGCTATAAATAGCGGTAAGGTACGCAGTGCGCACCCGATTCCCCTGGAAGGTGCGCACTGCGCACCCTACTTGAATAGGGAGGAAACTTACCTTGAAAACACTATTTTTGGCTTGGCAAGACCCGGGCAGCGGTTATTGGTTTCCGATTGGTCTATTGACATTTAACGGTAAAGAATACCAATTCAGTTATACAAAGGGTGTTCTAGAAGCTAAACATAAGTGCTGGTTTGAACCCTTGCCATCTTTCCCTGATTTCAGTAAGGTTTACACTTCACAGAAACTGTTTCCCTTGTTTTCCAATCGAGTGATGCCGCGATCGCGTCCTGACTACCCTGAATTTGTACAGTGGTTGAATATCCCTCAACACGAAGATGACCCAATTGCTTTATTGGCCCGCAGCGGAGGTAAACGGGTAACTGATAAATTTGAGGTATTCCCCTGTCCCGAACCGGATGAAAATGGACGTTACCGCATCCATTTTTTTGCACATGGACTGCGACACCTTCCCAAGCCGGCAATTGAACGGATTAATGAGCTTCAAGTGGGCGAACTTTTGTATTTAGCCCACGAATTTCAAAATCCGCACGATTCCTCTGCTTTGCTCCTGTGTACTAAAGATCACTGGATTGTAGGCTATTGTCCGCGCTATCTTGTGGAGGATATTTTTCAAATTATCTCGCAGCACCGAGATTTGGTTCGCGTAGAAGTCGATCGCCTCAATCAACCCCCAACGCCGCTACAGTTCCGCTTGCTGTGCAAGATGACGGCCGATTGGCGAGACTTTCGCCCCTTTCAAGATCGGATGTACCAGCCGGTTAGCAGTGATGTTTTAGCTGCAAGTGCGATCGGATAATCAGCAATAATAAGTAAAATTACGATCGCATAATTATGGAATAAGTCAAGTTAATTATTGTGAATTGAATACAGAAGATTGCAGAATTTATACAAATAATTAGCTCAACGTTGACATTTTTTTTATAATAAAGTATGTTTGAGCTAATTTATCGATTCCCAATTCCGCAGTCTCAATTTAATCCCATAAAATTTATGAAAGTTAGATCTGCACATTGCTAATGCTATCCATTAGTATTGTTCTTCTGGGGAAAACCGATTAGAGTTATACTTTTTATAATTACAATTGGTCGGGGTGCGAAATTGACCGAACATAAACTTCCGAGAATTGTGAGTATGAACAAAAAAATAAAGATTGGGGTTGCTGAAGCTTTTGGTACTTTTGTGTTGGTATTAGGTGGATGCGGCAGTGCGGTTTTAGCTGGAGACAAAATCGGCTTTTTGGGAGTGTCGATCGCCTTTGGTCTATCCCTCTTAATCATGGTTTATACGATCGGGCCTATCTCTGGATGCCACATTAATCCAGCAGTAAGTATCGGTTTAGTAGTTGCCAAACTGATCGATGCTGTTTTGCTTCCTTATTATATAGGAGGTCAGATTGTAGGGGGAATTTTAGGCGGTCTTGTTTTGTACATGATAGCATCAGGAAAGCCGGGTTTTGATGCGGCGGCTTCGGGATTTGCGTCTAACGGTTTTGCAGAACATTCTCCGACTGGTTACGGGCTTTTGGCAGCAGCTTTAACGGAAGTTGTACTGACTGCTTTTCTGTTATTTACAATCATGGGGACTACCCATCCCAATTATCCCGTCGGTTTGGGCGGAATTCCGATCGGCTTAATGCTGGTGTTGATTCACTTAATCGGAATTCCGGTAACCAATACTTCAGTTAACCCAGCTAGAAGTATCGGTGTGGCACTTTTTCAAGGCGGATGGGCAATCCAACAGTTGTGGGCGTTTATTGTATTCCCAGTGATTGGTGGAATTATCGGCGTTTTGGCTTATAATTTCATTAAACCCACTATGGAAGAAATTTGATCGAGAATCAAAAATAAACCGGGTTTATTGAATTTTTTAGGGTGGTAGAATTCATCCGGCAACTTAAGCAACCCGGTTTGTCGATCGCACAACTCGATAAAATTGCAAGTATTCGGTAAATATGCGCCATGATTACGATCGTGATGGGAGTTTCAGGTTCTGGCAAAACTACAGTTGGCAAGTTGCTGGCGCAATCTCTCAATTGGCATTTCAGCGATGCCGACGATTTTCACTCGCCAGCAAACATCGAAAAAATGAGTTTGGGCATTCCTTTAGAAGATGCCGATCGTCTTCCTTGGCTATTACAATTGCAAGCTGCAATAGACTGGTGGCTTTGGGAAGATAGAAATGTGGTTTTGGCTTGTTCAGCTTTAAAAGCATCTTACCGCGAAATGCTCTGCCGAGACCCGCAGCGGATGAAAATAGTTTATCTCAAAGGTTCTTTTCAGTTATTGTCAGCCCGGTTAACAAGTCGCGAAAATCACTACATGAAAGCAGACTTGCTGTTAAGTCAGTTAGACACTCTCGAAGAACCAGAAGATGCAATTATCATAGATGCTTCTCAGCCACTAGAGTTAATCGTGCGCCAAATTAAAAATCATCTGATGTGCGGTTAATGACCCCAAATAAAACCTATAATACTAAATCGGGCTTAAATACCAGTTTATTTCTTAGTTTCTCTTAACTAGGGCGATAGTTTGTAGAGTAGCAATTTTAATCGCCGAGTCTTATCGAGGGTTTTTAACGCGGATTTGTATAACAGTTATTTTTTTCGGGTCGATCGGGTTTCTGAACCAAATTTAGCCCCCTCTCCGTTTCCGGGGGAGAGGTTTGGCGTGCTAATTTTTGTACAAATACAAGAAAGCTTCTACTTCAGCGGCGGTTGGTTGAGCTTTAATTGCCCCGGGTTTCATTGCTGTCATCGAACCTACCGCACTCGCATAAGTTACAACTTTTTTTGTTATTTCTGGATTGGCTAAACTCTTAATTCCCACCTTGCACAATTGGCTGACAAAACCAGCCAGAAAACCGTCGCCGGCACCTGTTGTATCCTCAACATCTACTTTAAATGCGGGGATTTTTCCTTCATTTTCCGAGATACAATAGGCGCAACCTTTCTCGCCTGCCGTCACCAAAACTCCTTCTACGGAATCGAGGCGGTAGGTAATAGCTCCAGCGTCGGTAGTGTCAAACAACCATTCGGCTTCTTCGTCAGATAATTTGACAAAATCAACTTTTTTTAAGAGTTTTCTAATGTGCGCTTTTGCTTCGTCTGGATTTGGCCAAAACACGGGACGCCAATTGATGTCAAGTATAATTTTAAGATCGTAATGTTCTGCTAGCTCCATCGATCGGGCGATCGCCTCTCGACTTTCAGGATAAGCTAATTCTAAAGTGCCTAACACTAAAAATTCGGCATTTTCAAACAGCACCTCGGGTAGTTTTGCAGCGATGAGACGGGTGTCGGCAAAATCCGCAGTATTGAATTCGCCAAAACCGGCAAAATTTCGATCGCCCGCTTGATTCCGCAAGACATAAACTTGCCGCGTCGGCGCACTCGGATGCCACTGCACTCCAGTGATATCAACCCCTAATTCTTGCAATACCTGCACTAGGGAATTCCCCAATTCATCCCCACCTACAGCACCGATAAATCCCGCCGCCGTCCCCAATTTAACCAAAGCACAGGCAACATTAGCTGGAGCACCGCCGGGATATGCCGTCCAAGATTCTACCTCTTCGAGAGATACTCCTGGTTTGTCTGCTAAACAATCAAATAAAAGTTCACCCAGACACAGAACGCGAGGATAAGTCATAGGAATTTGAGATTTGAGATTTGAGATTTTAGACCAGCAGTAGACAGGTCAATAATGATTTTTAACCCATCCCAGAAAAATTGCCAGCTATTTTTTAATGGCTGCTCCTATAATATCAGACCTACTGATACTGGCAGTTACTCCCTTAAGACTGAAGTATAGTGCCGGCGTATAAGTTAGTTGTTGGGCACGCAAACATTTGCAGGTTGTGCACGGATGTCAGATAGGCGCAGGTAAAGGCAGCATCCGCCACCCGACGCACAAGCAGTGCAAGTGGCTGCGCGTCTTGCTGTGTCGGGGCGGGGTTTGCACTCCCGGCGATTCTGCCAGCGAGTTGGTGCTTTGGGCCCGAAAGAGTAGCACAATAAATTTAATTTTCTCTTCATACTCGATCCCTCATCCTTTAGAATTGTAGATAGGTAAATATGCAGACATAGGAAAAATTTATGAGTGGGATTGTCTCTGGGACCCCTGTCACCCTGTCGGACAGAGAATTGCAAGTGGTAGAGTTAGTAGCGGCGGGATTGACTAATGAGAAAATTGCCGAAAAGTTAGAGATTAGCAAGCGTACAGTTGACAACCACATTAGCAATATCTTGAACAAGACGCGCGCTGACAATCGAGTTACGCTTGTACGCTGGGCGTTGCAGTGGGGAAAGGTATGTTTGGACAATATTAACTGCTGCCCTTTACCGCGGCCGATCGATAAAGAAGTATCTTAAGTAGGGATTTTGGTTGGGTACAGGCAAAGAAATGATGCAAACGGCACAAGAAAAACAACTCCGCTATCAAATTCAATGCCCTAGATTGCCGCTGGCGGTGTATCGCGAAGTGGCGATCCATTTGCGTCAAGTTGATGGGGTGGAAACCGGTTTAATTCCGCAGCAGTCGCAGCGGTTTGATTACTACGACAGCCAAGTTGGGGGTTTGTGGATACAGTATCCTGAAGGGTTCGATTTGGCCGGTCGCGAGCGGGTCGATCGCATTTTGGCTTATTATGGCGATCGTTACGGAGCTTGGGAATTATTAAGTCATTAGTTATTGGGCATTGGGAATTGGGCATTGGGCATTGGGCATTGGGCATTGGGAATTGGGCATTAATTACGAGTGCCTACAACGAACAAAAAACCTGCAAATAAAAACCAAAAACCAAAAACCAAACAATAACCGCTAACTAATGACTACTGACTACTGACTACTGACTACTGACTAACAAAATGAGTGCAATTAAAACTTTACCGGGAACGCGGGATATTTTGCCCGCTGAAATTCAATATTGGCAAAATATAGAAGAAGTCGCTAGAACTATTTTAAAAAAAGCGGCTTATCGAGAAATTCGGACGCCTATTTTTGAACAGACATCTTTATTTGAACGCGGAATCGGCGAAGCTACCGATGTTGTGGGCAAAGAAATGTACACTTTTAAGGATAAGGGCGATCGATCGACAACTTTGCGTCCAGAAGGCACCGCCGGAGTAGTCCGAGCTTTTATTCAAAACAGTTTGTACGCAGCAGGAGACGTGCAGCGTCTGTGGTATGCGGGGCCGATGTTTCGCTACGAACGCGCGCAAGAAGGAAGACAGCGGCAGTTCAATCAAATTGGCGTGGAAGTCTTGGGGAGTGCGAATCCTCGTGCGGATGTCGAGGTAATTGCGATCGCCTGCGACATCCTGCAAACCCTCGGTTTAAAAAATTTGCGCCTCGATATTAATTCTGTCGGAAATAAGGAAGACCGACAAAATTACAGGCAAGCATTAATCGATTATTTTACACCGTACAAATCAGAATTAGACGCCGATTCTCAAGACCGCTTGACTCGAAACCCGCTGCGGATATTGGACAGCAAAAATCAGCGCACTCAAGAAATTGTAGCTGGTGCGCCTAGCATTTTAGAATATTTGGGAGAGGAATCGCGATCGCACTTCGAGCAAGTGCAGCTTATGCTCACAAATTTAGGAATTAGCTATCAGTTAAATCCCAGATTAGTGCGCGGTTTAGATTACTATACCTACACCGCTTTTGAAATTATATCCGACGATTTGGGAGCGCAAGCAACAGTTTGCGGAGGCGGCCGCTACGACGGTTTAGTCAAGGAATTGGGCGGCCCAGATACGGCGGCAGTCGGTTGGGCAATGGGTATCGAAAGGTTGATTATCCTGCTGCAAAAGTTGCAACCTTTACCCGCGCCAAAGTTGGATTTTTATTTGGTATCCCGGGGCGAAAAAGCAGAACAGCAATCGGTATTGTTAGCTCAAAAATTGCGAAGTGCGGGGTTTAGTGTAGAGATAGATTTGAGCGGTAGTGCTTTCGGGAAACAGTTTAAAAGGGCCGATAGAAGCGGTGCTGTTGCGTGTTTAGTTTTGGGAGATGCGGAAGCTGAAAACGAGACGGTACAATTGAAGTGGTTGGCGAGTGGTGAACAAAGTGCGATCGGGCAATGGGAACTACTAGCAATGACAAACGAGCTACACCAGAAAATTAACAACCCTTAGAACTCTCGGTTTTAGCCGAGTCTATATCCCCCTAAATCCCCCTTCTTAAGGGGGACTTTGAATTCCAATCCTCTCGTTACCAGGCTCTGCCAGGTAACGCATATCCAGAGGCTCTGCCTCGTCATTAAGCCATTAACATTAATCCCAAAAACCAAGAGATATAATTTAAGCATTAAAACATTTAACCTCTAATAAACTATGTCTGTAGCAACTAAAAACCCACAAACAAAACTCACAATCACCTGGCCGCTACTACCAGAAGATTTTCAACTACCAGACGACCCCGTGGAAGACGAAAGCCAACCATTATTAGCCGCCGCTTTGCGCCAGCCGCTAACAGGATTTCCTGAATTAATGCAGGATGCCTTAATTGTTTCCAACTTTGCCTTGTGTGCCGGAATTAGTTTCCCAGGTTCAACCAGTGACGAACAGCGTATTATCTGCAAAGCACCAGATTGGATGTACGTGAAACCCGTCAATCCAAAAAATGTCTCGCAAGTTCGCCGCAGTTACACGCCACACACAGAAGGAACCATCCCCCAAATCGTGATGGAGTTTCTTTCAGAAAGCTATGGAGAAGAATACTCCGTTGAATTTACCTCGCGGGTGGGAAAGTGGTATTTTTACGAGCAAGTAATCAAAGTACCCACATACGTCATATTCCGAGCAAAAACAGCTCATTTAGAAGTTTACGCTTTAGAATCAGAGCACTACAACTTGCAAAAACCTGATGAAAACGGACGTTATTGGATACCGGGATTAAACCTATTTTTAGGTATTTGGGAAGGAACGCACGAAGGAAGGACAGGCTGTTGGTTGAGGTGGTGGAATCCTGAAGGCGAGTTGTTGCTGTGGTCGGAAGAACGAGTAGAACAAGAACGCCAGCGGGGCGATCGCGAACGACTGCGCGCTGAAAAATTGGCCGAAAAACTGCGTCAAGCCGGGATCGAGTTAGATGATGAAGAGTGAAATATCAATTGATGAGTCGAGTTCGATCGGGTTTTGGTATGATGACACTCTTGTGGTGCGGGCATCCAGCCCGCCCTTGGCTAACTTTACACTCCTATGTTAATCGAACGTCTCCAGCCGATCGCCTGGACAAAAAAACCGCGACTCATATCCTTATTTTCTGGTTGCGGCGGCATGGATTTGCCATTCCACCAAGCCGGATTTGAGGTAGTTTGGGCGATCGACTCCAATAAATACGCCTGCAAAACATTCAGCAGAAACATTGCTGATGTCATCATCAACGACAGCATAGAAAATATAGACATTGCACAAGTGCCCGAAGCCGAAATATGTATAGGAGGGTTCCCCTGTCAAGATTTCTCCCTAATTTGGAAACGTCCGGGACTTGAAGGAACCAGAGGCAATTTATATACATACTTTCTCGATTTTGTCAATAAAAAAAAGCCGAAAGCTTTTGTAGCAGAAAATGTCAAAGGCTTATTAAGTGCGAATAATTATCAAGCAATAAAACAAATAATTTCTGACTTTGAAAGTATCGCTCCAGGCTACTTAGTTAAACCTAAACTCTACAACTTTGCTGATTACGGAGTTCCGCAATTTCGCCAAAGAGTGTTATTAGTTGGCATTCGGATGGATACAGGATTTAACTTTGTGCATCCTCAGCCAGAATACGGACCAAATCGCAATAATCCCTATAGAACTGCGGGCGAAGCGCTCAAAAATGTGGAAGCAGTTCTTGACAATAACAAACATCATAAAATTCAATCCCGCACCGTGGAAATTTTAAATCGAATTAAACCGGGAGGCAATTTTTCTGATATTCCCAAGGATAGTCCATACTATGTCAAAGGCATGATCAGTCACGTTTATCGGCGAATTCATCCAGATAAACCATCATCAACAATCATTGCAGGTGGAGGTGGCGGAACTTGGGGTTATCATTATTTAGAACCGCGTTCTTTGACAAATCGTGAAAGAGCAAGATTGCAAACATTCCCCGATGATTTTGTTTTTGAAGGTTCTACCACTGAAGTGAGGCGGCAGATTGGCAATGCAGTGCCGCCGCAGGGAATCGCTGCTGTTGTGGAGTCTTTGATTCCGTTATTTAAGGAGGATTATCCGAAAGTGGATTTATATGAAATGAGTAAAAAGTTGCAGGGGATGTCTATTCAGGAACGATTAAAATGGGCTGAATAAGAGGTGTCCGAGCAGAGTTTGCAGTTAATTTGAAAGTGTAGTATGATTAAAATACCTGAGTTTGACGAGGCTTTAAGCTTATGTCTAAGTCAGGTTATATATATTTTTATTTTTAAATCAAATATTAATCGCGTGAAAAAAAACTTAACTACAGGAAACCCCTCTAGAAACACACCTCATTACGAAGATCCTCAAGACATACCTGAGCAGTTTGCGGACATCGTAGAGGAACTACGGACTAAGGCTCAAGAGGTTCGCTCGCTCCATATTAGAAAACCCAGTTCTGGTAATGCTGCGGCTGCCAAACTCGAACTAGAAACTGGCCGAGTTTATAGCAAAGAAGCTACCAGCAAGAAAAAGCCTCTCAATATTCCAGGCAGAGACAATGGGCCAAAGTTGTTTTTTCAGGAAAGGATTGACAGAGCAGCACTCCATAATAATTACAACAAAGAACACGCCGAGTACAAGCTCTTCAATGCACTTGCAGAAGAGTTGGAAGGAGATAGTGTACCTTCTGAGGCGACAGGAAGGCTTTACCTTTACACGGAGATGGAGATGTGTTCTGGCTGCAACACTACCTGCGATGAAGACTTTGCTAGGTTGTTCCCGAACATTGAAGTGATTATCTTCTACAAGGAACCATATCCGTAGAAATAGAGGATAAAAAGCCAGTAGAGTCAAGGAAGACTTTACTGGCTTCTCTGGGTAAGGTAGAATGGAGGTGATATGAATCTTAAAATTAGCTTGATCTTGGTTGACTATCAAGGGAAATACATAAGGAGGGAAAGCCAATGATAAAGTTTGATCTAGGTCACTACACCGATTTTAAATTGCCCAGCAACTCAACTATTCCAGAGCAATTACAGCAAACACTTCAGACGGTGTGGGACAGAAAATATGACGATTTATACGAAACAGGTGGAAAGTGCAATGTAGAAGAAGCCTTTGTAGAAGTAATGACAGCCTTTGGAATGCCTAATGATGCCATATCCCATCAGCGATACGTCTATATGGCTTATGGAATAGCATTAGCAGCTAAACCGACCATTAAACATTACTTTCCTGAAGAACACAAAGCTGATATCGTTGAAGGAATTGTATCTTGTTGGCTGAAGGATAGTTGTGAAATCCCAGAAACTTGGGCAGATACCTTGTTTCCTAATATCAACAAAATTGGAAAATATCAAGCTAGTAACGAAGCTTATAATATTTTCTACGGCTTGCTGCAAACACTCAACACGAAAACAGCTTATAATGCCATCTTAGATATTCTGTATGATGGGATTACTGGTGATGCCATTTCTGGTTTTACTGAAGCCCGACGAGATATGTTTAATTGGTGGCTGATCGAAGTAATTCCTGCTGCTTATTGTTTAAAGCTGCCATCTACTTTATATTCGGGAAAATGGGAATTTCCGCCGTTGAGTAAGCTTGCGTAATCGATATAAGCAAATCGATCGAATAACTAATCAGGCACGATCAAACCCTTCAATATTCTCCCCTTTTCCTCCTCTCTCAACCCCTTACACTGCACCAAAACCCCAAAACCCCCCAAACCCATCGGATCGATCAACTGATGCAAAGCCTCCCGGCGCCGCAAAAACGTTGCCAAATCCAATACTTCCGCATCATTTGTAGACAGAGAAGCAATACGATCGCACAAACCCAACGCCATCAAAAACAAAGCCTGCTGAGTAAACCCTACCACATCCAAACCGCACAATTCACCCTGCCTTTCCAGCGCCGTAAAATTAACATGAGCCGTTAAATCTTGCCGCCCCACATTAATATAAGGATTATTGTGATATCGGTGCAGATAATAACACTGTAGCGTCCCCTCCCTGCGCCTCGGATTGTAATAGCGGTGCGCCGGATGGCCGTAATCAATAGTTAACAAATATCCCCGCTGCAACTTCTGAGCAACTGTACTCATCCAGTCCAAAGCCGCCAAATTCACCTCACTGCGATAACCATCCCCGTAAACACTCGCCGACAAATCGATGCTTACAAAATCCAAATATTCGACCATTTTAGGCGTGGAAACTTCGCCAATTACTTCAATAAATTTTATCTTTTCTTGTTCATTTTTTTTTGTTTCAACGCCAACGTAAATCTCCCTAACTTGCCCTTCTTCCAGAATGAATTGATGCACTGGAAAAGCATCTACTAACTCGTTAGAAAAGAAACATCCGACTATTGAATTATTAACTATTTCCTCCCAATTGCACCACTTAACGCACTTGATATCACTTAAGCTTTGGCGTTGTTCCGCTTGAAGTATTGGCGAAATTTCAACAATTATGTATGTTAAAGTTTTAAATAAGTCTGGATGTTGCCGTTGCAGATATTGCAGCACATTTACGGCGAAAGTTCCCCGCCCAGCGCCCATTTCTACGATCGCGAAATTGAAAGGACGATCGAGCAATTCCCACATTTCCACAAACTGCTTTGCCAAAACCTCCGCAAAATCAGCACCCCAATGAGACGACGTGATAAAATCGCCTTGTTTGCCGATCGACGGGCGATCGCTATTATAATATCCGTGCTGCGGATGATACAATGCCAAATCCATATATTCAGCAAAAGTAATACGCCGCTGCGGGCTGGTGGCAATTCTTTCGCAGATTAAAGCACTGAGTTCCGGGTTGCTGTCATTGATATCTGATTGCTGAACTTTCATAATTTATCGAATCAAAGTTGATGTTATTTCATTTGTGAAGAAGAGATTTTTTTTATTAACCGCAGAGGGCGCAGAGGGCACAGAGGAAGAGAGAAGAGAGAAATAAGGTACATTTTAGTGACGTTAACAGCAAAATTAATCGATATCTATCCGCGTTTATCTGCGGTTTAAAAAAAATTAACCCGGTTCCCTAAAAAAACCGGGTTAATTTCTCAGATAAAAACCGACCAAACCTACCTGTCAACCGAGCCCATAATAATGTCGATACTGCCCAAAATCGCCACCAAATCCGCAATCTTCACACCGCGAACAATGTGAGGCAAAATCTGCAAATTATTAAAATCCCCAGTCCGAATCTTCCAGCGCCAAGGAAACACAGTATCATCCCCGATAATATAAATCCCCAACTCACCCTTACCGCTTTCAACGCGGACATAATGTTCGCCCTTGGGAATCTTAAAAGTCGGCGCAACTTTTTTGCCAATAAACTGATAGTCAAAACCATTCCATTCAGATTTTGGCCCGCTTTCGAGTCGCTTCGCTTCCAAATTCTCGTAAGAGCCACCGGGGAGTCCTTTCAAGGCTTGATAGATAATCTTAACCGACTCGCGCATCTCGCGAATCCGCACCACATACCGGGCCAAACAATCGCCAGCAGCTTCGGTACAAACTTCCCAGTCGAAGTCGTCGTAACATTCGTAATGGTCAACTTTCCGCAAATCCCACTTAACGCCGGAAGCCCGCAACATGGGGCCCGACAGTCCCCAGTTAATCGCTTCTTCGCGAGAAATAGTACCCAGGCCTTCAATCCGGCGGCGGAAGATTGGGTTGTTGGTAATTAAACGTTCGTACTCGTCAATTTTGGGAACGAAATAATCGCAGTAATCTTGGCACTTCTCTACCCAACCGTAGGGCAAATCTGCGGCAACTCCGCCGATGCGGAAATAGTTATTATTCACCATGCGATAACCTGTAGCGGCTTCCCACAAGTCGAGAATTGGTTCGCGATCGCGCATAGTATAGAAAAAAGGAGTTTGTGCCCCCACGTCCGCCAAAAACGGCCCCAACCACAACAAATGGTTAGCAATCCGGTTCAACTCCAGCATGATTACCCGAATGTAACTCGCCCGTTTGGGGACAGCAATATTCGCCAACTTTTCCGGCGCATTTACTGTTACCGCTTCGTTAAACATCCCCTCTGCATAGTCCCACCGGCTGACGTAGGGCACGTACATCACGTTGGTGCGATTTTCGGCAATTTTTTCCATCCCCCGGTGCAGATAGCCCAAAACTGGCTCGCAGTCCACCACATCTTCCCCGTCCAGGGTGACAATTAGCCGGAGTACCCCGTGCATGGAAGGGTGGTGCGGCCCCATGTTGAGCACCATCGGTTCGGTTCTAGTCTCAATTCTTGACATAATTAAATGAATTAATGATTACTGACTATTGTTGATTTTTGTTTCGCTGTTATAGATTATGAAGGATATCGAGCTCTGTGAGAAGCATACCCCTGGATCTGATGTCAGAATTGACACCTATCACGTTCCAGTTTTGGGTCAAGAATTAATTGCGGGTTTGGCTGTGCGTCCAGGGGGACACTATTTGGACGCGACGCTTGGGGGTGGCGGACACACGAGTTTGATTTTAGCGGCGGCGCCAGATGTTACAGTGGTGGCGATCGACCGCGATGAACAAGCCATCCGTTTTTGCCAAGCCAAATTTGCCAACTCGCCCGTTGAGTTTTGGCACGGCAACTTTGCTGAATATCAGTCCCCAGAGGCCGAATTTGATGGTATCATAGCAGACTTGGGCGTCAGCTCTGCTCAGTTCGATACACCGGAACGAGGATTTAGTTTTCGCCACCCAGCTCAACTAGATATGCGTATGAACCAGCAGCAATCTTTGACGGCAGAAGAGATTATCAACCACTGGGAAGAAGTTAAACTAGCAGATATTATTTACAAGTACGGCGAGGAACGACTGTCGCGGCGCATCGCGAGGCGGATTGTGCAAGGGCGCCCTTTTCAAACTACAACAGAACTTGCAGGGGCGATCGCCTCCAGCTTCCCTCCCAAGCAGCGCAACGGCAGAATCCATCCTGCCACCCGTACTTTCCAAGCTTTAAGGATAGCTGTCAACTCCGAGCTCGCTTCTTTAGAAACTTTCCTCAACCAAGCGCCAAGGTGGTTAAAACCAGGTGGGAGAATCGGAATCATTACATTTCACAGTCTGGAAGACCGACCAGTCAAGCACCAACTCAGAGGAACACCCAGTTTGCAGGTACTGACAAAAAAGCCGATCGGGCCACAATCCGAAGAAGTCGCTAGAAATCCCCGCTCTCGTTCTGCTAAGCTCAGACTGGCAGAAAGAATAACTTGATTCAGCAGTAGTAATATGATTGCTGCAAAAAGTTCAGAGAGTAGGGAGAATTGCATGCAGCAATCAAGTGCGATTGGGCACAGGTGTAGGTAGGGAATAGCGCAACAACCCACCACTAACCCTCCGGGTACAGTGGGGCTTGAAATACAGCCAGTGTTGACCAGACTTAGGTAGCAATACCTGCCTTAGTAGTAAGTGTTAAAATTCACACCTAGGACAGTGCCCAGCTAGTTAAGAACTCTGCAATCAGAGCATTAATTAGCCGTTTTGAATGCTGGTGTGTTTAGAAAAGTACCGACTGCTAACAAGGTCATTGCTCGTATCACAGCGTGAAAGCTCACTCGGAAATTTTCCCTATTGAAGCGGCCTACCGAGGCGGGTTACAGTATCGAAAGCCTCTCATCTGTTGTGCGAACAGATGGTGCGAAAGGAATGCTCACCTTAAGGTAAAACGGGTTTCTTTAACTCAACTTGACGTAACTGATATGTTGCATATATCCAGCCCCCCTTTTCCTCCCGCCACCTTGCTGAATACAGCTATGGTGGGGGTTTTCAAGGGGGAAGAAAGATGAGTAGGGGAGATGGAAGCAAGCTGAAACTGATGGTAGTCGATGACGAACCCGATAACTTGGATTTATTGTACCGGACGTTTCGACGCGACTTTCAGGTTTACAAAGCAGATAGCGCCCTCAGCGCCCTGGAAGTTCTAGACGAACAGGGCGAGATGGCGGTGATTATATCTGACCAGCGGATGCCAGAAATGAATGGCACCGAGTTTTTGGGGAAAACAGTCGAGCGATTTCCCGATACGATTCGGATTCTGCTAACGGGATACACCGATGTTGAAGATTTGGTTGAGGCCATCAACTCAGGTCAAGTTTTCAAATACATCACCAAACCGTGGAATCCTGAAGAACTCAAATTGGTGATCAATCAAGCCTCAGAAACTTACAAATACTACAAGCAGCGCAGCGTTGCATTGCGCCGCGCTTTACGCAAGGAATCTCTGTTCAATGAGGTAATGAGCGTCATTCGCGGGTCGCTAGATTACTCTAGTATGGTACAAACTATTGTTCAAACCGTAGGTCAAACTTTTGAGGCCAACTATTGTATGCTGCGGCCGGTAGAGAGCGATCGACTATTGCCGAGTACCTTCCCCTACCAAGCCCAAACCGACGATGCCAGTAGTTTTTCTTTTGATGAAAATTTATTGGTTCAAGCAGTAGCCAGCCGCCAAACTCAAGTGAACCCAAACAGCGGGGGGGACGGTAAATCGGTTGAGATTGCCGTGCCCCTGACTTACCAGCAAGAATTACTGGCGGTACTGGCTTTGTGCCAGATTGGCGGCACTAACCCTTGGTCGGCAGAAGATATAGAGTTAATAGAAGGTGTAGCAGCTCAAGCTGCTCTCGCCCTGTCTCAAGCTAAGCTCTACCAGCGCACTCTGGATTTAGCCAAGCAGATGCAAAACGAGTTGGAAGTGGCTCGCCAAATCCAAACAAACTTGTTGCGCCAAAGTTGGCCGGATTTTGAAACTGTTAGGGTGCAAGCTTGCTGTTATCCCGCGCGGGAAGTTGGTGGCGACTTTTTTGAAGTCTACGTCCACTCCCAAGGGGATATTTGGATAGCGGTGGGAGATGTTTCGGGTAAGGGAGTTCCGGCTGCTCTATTTATGGCCAGCGCGATTTCGGTGATGCGGCGGGAACTTTCCCAAGAAGTTTCTCCAGAGCCAGATCAAGTTATGCAGAACATGAATAGCAGTATGTCTGACGACCTGATCGGCAACAACCATTTTATTACAATGGTTGTAGCTCGTTACACTCCGTCAACGGGACACCTCGCCTTTGCTAATGCCGGTCACATTTACCCGATTGTTTGGTCTCACTCGGAAGTGAAAGCTCAAGCCGCTAGCGGTAAAACGCCAGCCGAGCCTAATTTCCTGAAAGCTCGTGGCATTCCCTTGGGGATACTACCAGTTTGGAGAGGCAAAGCAGGTGCGATCGAATTAAAGTCAGGAGATGTATTTCTGCTGACGAGTGACGGGATTACTGAAGCTAGCGTCACCACTGAAGGGGTCTCCGGGGGTGTACCAACCCGTTCTATGCTACAACAAGAAGGGCTTTGGCAACTGTTGATTCAGGAGCCTGGTTCCTTCAACTTGGACAATTTGTTGGCTCACATCCGAGCCGACAATCCCGTTCAGGAAGACGACCAAACCATACTCTCTTTGGAGGTTCTTTGAATCTGTCAGCGACTCCCGACCCATAGTTGGGGGTGAGAGCCGAAAAAACTTAAGCGCTGCTGGTTGACGGCTCACAGAGTAGTCCTGCAAAGGACGGCATTATCGTCAACAGTAAAAAACCTAGCCGGCGATGGCGCAGCTAGTTTCGTGAATCGCTTTTCTGGGGGATTCAACACCTGTAAAAGGTTAAGGTAGAAGGCATTGGTCAGAAAAAACCCAAGCTTAAAAGCCAGAGATTGAAACAAAGATTTTTTATACCTCGCTGCTTGCAGTCTCGGTATAATTATCTATTGTTAATGGGCTTTAGACCCATAACTAAAGTTTTCAAATATACTCTTAACTTCTGCCTTCTACCGAATGACCAATGCCTGATTTTTCAACAGAAAAGGCTAGTGTCCCCCCAGTAGTGATAAGTATTGAGGCCGAATCCATTCGGCGCGTCGTGTTTCATACCTGGTGTGAAGACACAGGGTTTTCAAACTTACGGGATTTTTTTATGAATACTGAGCTTCATGTGCCAAGCGACTTGCGGTTTTTAACAATTGTTGAAAATTGGTTGCTGAGCAGTTTGGAAGTAGAGCTAGGAGAGCACGTCGATTGGCCGCGTCAGTCGAATCGTTTGCGCTTGGTGTTAGCAGAAGCCTATTCTAACGTGATCCGCCATGCTCACAAAGATCAACCCAATTTACCCGTTTTAATTCGCTTGAATTTAAAAAATAGGGATATTGGTTTAGAAATTTGGGATTACGGTAAAGGTTACGAAATGGATACTTACAATCCTCCGAGGCCGGAAGCTAAACAGGAAAGCGGCTACGGCTGGCTGATTATGAGTAGACTTATGGATCGGGTGGACTACACTTTGCAAATAGACGGTCGCAACTGTCTAAAGTTGGAAGCGAGTTTGCCGGAAAAATCTTAATTAGTCATTAGTCATTAGTCATTAATGATTGGCAATCCACTTTTTGACTCGCTTTGGCTGTCTGTCGCACGCTGCGGTGACAGCCAGTTTTTCGTGCAGTAGCGTCCCTCTCTAAGAAACTGTAAGATTGTAGGGGTACAGTCCAGATCGCACAAGTAACTAAGAAACCGATTTTTTATACCGTGAGGGACACTTTACCAAAGATTTGGATAAAACCCGGTGTCTGCCTCATTTTTGCCAGAAAAAACCGATTAACCTGTCGATCGCACGACTTTAACTATTACGTGCGATCGACAGGTCAAACCAAAATAGGCAATTTAAATCTGAAACAGCTTATTAAGCATCAAATTTTTTCTGTGACCGCAGACTTAGCAATTCTTGGGGAGAAGCTAACAGTTTGACGGTGACAGAAAGGATTTTTTGGTCAGAATTGAGCAAGAACTGCCATCCGACATTAACACCAAATGCGGAAGTTTGCACCCGGCCGCTGACCTGAACTTCTACTTTGCCATCTTCTAAAATTTGGCTGACACCTTTTTGGGGTTCTAGCTGCATTCCTCGCGCTTCTTTTTTTAGATAAGTGCCGATCGCAATCCTGCCGATAATTGGATCTTCAAACGGCGCGTGCAGAACCGCATCATCGGCCAATAAATTAGCCGTCGCTTCAAAATCCCCCGCGTTTAAAGTTTCAAAATATTGCAGTATCCCTGGCATTGTGATGCCTGCAATCTTTATAGAGTTAGTTAAAATAGGTCGAGTTGTGGCGGTCATAAAACAAGTGATTTCAAATGAATGAGTATACTGTAATCATTCTCTTTGTCGCAGCAAATCCCTCAAAAGATATAAGTAGGGGTAGGAAAATAATTCTCCGAAAAAAGGAGGAATCGGGAACCGCAGAGAGTCGAACGCAGCTTTCAGAGCGATCGACCAAAATCCATCCTACTTTCAAAAAATACAAGTGTAGCCAAGCTGTAAACCCTGATACAATAAGTCATTTTCCATCCTTCAATTCTTGAATCTAAAATTTAAAATATCAAATCTAAAATGATATAAACCCAGACACCTAATGGCATCTGGGTTTCTGGGCAAGCCTGTTTAACAGAGCAAACAAGAATATTCTATTTGCGGATCAAATTGAGCAATTCTTTAGGAGATGCCAACAAGTCGATCGCCACAAAGAAAATTTGACCTTGGGGATCGAGCAAAAACCGCCATGCAATGTTCATTCCCACATTCGATCCGAACCAGGGAGTTTCGACTTTGCCGGTGACTTTCACTTGGCGGTAGCCATCTTCTGCGGGTTCCGATACGCCTTGCTGCGGCATCATTTTCAGTCCGACGCACTCTTCCCGCATATAGTTGAGGATAGCTTCGCGACCGACGATCGGCTTTTGGAAAGGCGGTTGCAGGGCACCTTCTTCAGCAAATAAACCGACGGCTGGGGTGAAGTCGAAGGCGTTCATGTAGTCGATGTAGCTGAGCACAGTCTGCTCGCTAATACCCTCAATTTTGGTTTTTACCCGCTCTTCTGGAGCGGTGGGAGTGCTGCGGGGGGCAGAGCGTTTGCCGTACTCTTGGTTAAAAGCAGGGTCATAGCCCATGTTAACTACGGTATTCCGAAGTACGGTAATTTGCTGGCCTGGATCCAGTTTTTTGATGGTTTCGAGAACTGCGGTGGCTTCGGGAGACATTTGATAGCCAGCGGGGATCGGAGCGACAAGGCCCTGTTTCATCAACTGTCCCAACTCGTACCAGAAACCGAGTTTGGTGTTGACGCGCAAGGAAGTGTAAATCCGACCAATCGTTGTGTCGGCGTTGCTGGCTAGGTCAAACATGGTTTTGCTTTGAGCAGCAGGCGACATTTGCTTGATTTCGCTGAGGATGCCTTCGACAAGCGCCATGCTGGCTACTCCCGGAGCTGCTGCGGTGATGGAAACACCCATTTCGGTGTAGGCATACCAGAGCAAGGCTAGTTGGTCTTCAACGCTGAGTTTGTAGAAGGCTTCGGTGGTAGCCGGAACAACGCTAGCAATCTCGGTGTTTGAGAAGATAGATTGAGCGGATTGAATGCTAACTGCCATGTGTATGCTGTGGGATTTGTGGTCTTAGTGAGGTACTTGAGTTAGGAAACCTCAAGCTCCCTTGATTAACATCATGTAACGTTTTGTTAATTTTTGCAAATATAAATTACATATAGCTGAGTTATAAAACTATGATCAATGGTTTGGTAAATTGCGATCGCCGTCACTAGACTGTGCGCCGAATTAGGTTATTTAGGAAACCGATCGTTAAAAATTGCTTGGCATATCATATAAAATCAAAATAGTCAATACAAAAGGTAAATATTTGCCTGGTATCAAATGAAAGCGCCAATTAGCAGCATTTTGGTGAAGCAAAAAGCCCTTGAGTTGGGATTTCACAAAGTCGGGATCGCCTCAAAAGACACGGATTTCGATCTAGAAAAACAAAGATTGCAAGCTTGGCTGGACAAGGGTTATCAGGCGGATATGGCGTGGATGGCAAACCCGAAACGGCAGGATATTCGATTAATAATGCCAGAGGTGCAGTCATTAATATGTGTCGCCATCAACTACTACACACCTCACCAACGCCCCTCAAATCCCCCTTGTGAGGGGGGGGTCGAGGCAGGGGTCGAATATGCTAAAATCTCTCGCTACGGTTGGGGGCGGGATTACCATAGAATTTTGCACAAAAAACTGAAGGTTTTGGCAAATTGGGTGCGATCGCAAGGCGAGGGAATTGAAGCGCGGTATTATGCTGATACCGGACCGGTTCAGGATAAAATGTGGGCGCAACGTGCCGGGATTGGCTGGATTGCCAAAAATGGTAATGTAATTTCGCGCGAATACGGTTCTTGGGTGTTTTTGGGAGAAATCTTGACTAATTTGGAGTTAGCGCCCGATGCACCCCATACGGAACATTGCGGTACTTGCACTCGCTGCATTGAGGCGTGTCCGACGGGGGCAATTACTGAGCCTTTTGTGGTGAATGCCGATCGATGTATAGCCTATCACACGATCGAGAATCGAGCCGAAAAATTGCCCGACGAAATTGCATCTAATTTACAAGGTTGGGTAGCAGGCTGCGATATTTGTCAAGATGTTTGTCCTTGGAATCAGCGATTTGCTAAACCAACTGATGTGCCAGAGTTTGAGCCTTATCCTGAAAACATAGCCCCGACACTTGCAGAATTAGCCGACATTTCCGACGAGGAATGGAACCGCAGATTTACAGCTTCGGCGCTGCGGCGCATAAAACCAGAAATGCTGCGGCGAAATGCGAAAGCAAATCAAATTAACCCTTAAAAGTTGAGATGTTCGTCAGGGTGCTTAGGGGGCACCTTACCCTATAGATAATACCCCAAGGGTATTTACGGAGCGCCAATAGTCAATATATTATGCAGTAAGTCATTCCCCATCTAAAATCTAAAATTTAAAATCTAAAACGGAGCGCCAATAGTCAATACATTATACAGTAAGTCATTCCCAGCTAAAATCTAAAATCTAAAATCTAAAATTGTATGCTCCCCCGTTACTTATTTGCTATTGTCCAATGACCAAAGTAATTATTTTTGATTTTGACGGTACTTTAGCAGATACAATCGATATTCTTCTGAGCATCACCAACCGTTTGTCAGTAGAATTAGGCTTTAAGTCTGCGACCAAAGAGCAAATCGCTCAACTGAGCAATTTAACTTCTTGGCAACTCCTTCAGTATTCTGGCATTTCTATCTTCAAATTCCCACTGTTGATTAGAATGTTGAAAGCAGAGTTACGCAGCGAAATTCCCAACATTCAATTATTTCCGGAAATTAAAGAAGTTTTAGTGGAGTTAAAAAAACTAGAATTTCAACTGGGCATTATCACATCTAATTCCCGAGAAAACGTCTTGGCATCGCTGGAAAAAAATGGTTTGCAAGATACTTTCACATTTATTTACTCGGGTTCAACTTTTGGTAAACATAAAGTTATTAATAGCTGGTTAAAAAGAGAACAGATAGATCCTAAACAAGTCGTTTATGTGGGAGATGAGATTAGAGATATAGAAGCTGCTAGAAAAACAGGAATTAAGGTAATGGCTGTAGCTTGGGGTTTTAATTCTCAGGAGGCTTTGGCTGCACACAATCCAGATTTTTTGATTAAACGCCCCCAGGAATTGATAGAGATTATGAGTAATTTGCGGGAAGTGTAAACTGAATTTGCAAAAAGTAAGACTCCTCAGTGGAAATCTATTCTAGACAAACTCTTGTTCCAGCAGAGAGGGACTAAAGGATAAAACGGGTATGAAAGCCTGATTTGTGATCGGCTATATTCCCTACTATCGTGTCTGCGAATAAATTATGTTAATCTCCTTCGCCCCGTTTCAGTGCTGCTAAAACTGCTTGCTGGCTAACTGCTTGGTAGATTTTGCTAAAATGCTGCTTGAGTGCGTCAGATGCGGGCGAGGATTTGCTAGCGGTTCCTTTTCCGTCGGTTGCGAGGGGAATTGGGCCTAAGATATCTAATACTGTTTCGCTGCTGGGCGGCGGTACAATAACTACTAAAGATGATTCTAGCTGCTGGTTGTATTCCCAAAAGCGATCGACCTTTGGCAATTTAGGATTCGTAGTGGGAGAATTTTCGCCGGAGTTGATTTGGGAATTTTCCTCTCCTTGCGTACCTCGTCTCTGGCGGAGTGCTGTCAAGATTTGCTCTTTGGTTCTCCCCCGCAATTGAAAGAGTACGAAGGGGTCTTCGCTGAAGCGATCGCCCAATAAGTAGTATACTGCACTGATGTGTTTGCAAGGGTTTTTGGGGTCAGGACAGCTACAGCGCGATCGAATATCTGACAAACTTAACGGAAATAGCGTTTTGCCTGCTGCTGCAAATACATCTTCAATATTGTGCGGCATTTCTCCTGCTAAGAGCTTAGCGGAAAAAACTGCTCTTTGCGACATATTTTCAATCACATAATCCCAATCTTCATCGCTTAAGGTATCAAGTCCTAAAGAAACTTGATAGGGTTTGGGATCGGTTCCTTGAACTATGGCAATTACTTCTTGATTGGGAAATTTAATGCTGAGAACTTTACCTTCGCGCGCATACTGCCAGCCACGTTCTAAGCGCTTTTTGAAGCGGTAGGTATTGATTAAATCTAACCACTGTTGGGTCCACCATTCTCTGTCAATCATAAGCGGAAGGAAGAAGGAAGAAGGAAGAAGGAAGAAGGAAGAAGGAAGAAAGCTTTAGTTATCTAGTAGAGTCAGAAACCGAGTCTTTTAGTAAAAAACTGGACTATAACTTTTAATTTTGGTAGAAAAGCCGGTTTCTTTGGTCAGAGTGTGTAATTACTCTGATTTTTGACAACTAAAGTCCTCACTATAAACCGAAGAAAATTAAGCACATTATTCTTCTTCATTTTCTATAATAGCATTGCGATCGAGAATTAGTAAATTGCGAAGTTGGTCTGTATCTAGCTCGGTGAGCCAGTTTTCGCCGGCGCTGACTACTTGTTCGGCTAGAGCTTTCTTACTTTCGATCATATCGTGTATTTTCTCCTCTAAGGTGCCAGTGCAGACAAATTTATGCACTTGCACGTTGCGAGTTTGACCGATGCGAAATACGCGGTCAGTTGCCTGATTTTCTACTGCGGGATTCCACCATCTGTCATAGTGGAAAACGTGGGTTGCTCTGGTTAAGTTCAAACCTGTACCGCCAGCTTTTAAAGATAAAATCATAATCGGCGGGCCTTGGGGGTCGTGCTGGAAGCGATCGATCATTTCTTCGCGCTGCTGTTGCCGAATTCCTCCGTACAAGAACAAAACTTCTCGCCCTAAATGCTGTTCTAGATGCGGTTTTAGGAGTTTTCCCCATTCGGCAAATTGAGTAAAAATTAAAGCCCGATCGCCCTCAGCGATCAACTCTTCTAACATTTCCACCAACCGCTGCAATTTCCCCGATTCCTGACTCTTAATCTCCAATTCTTTCGGCTTAGCTTCTGCTTTCACAAGAGCAGGATGGTTGCAAAGCTGCTTGAGTTTTACCAGCAAAGCCAGAATCATTCCCCGGCGCTGAATGCCTTCCGCTGACTCTAATTCCGCTATTGACTCTTCGACTATTTTCTGATATAACACCGCCTGTTGAGCAGCCAGCCCACAAAATACAGTCATCTCCTGTTTTTCGGGCAAATCTTGGATGATTTCTTTGTCAGTTTTCAAGCGGCGGAGGATGAAAGGCCGAACGAGCGATCGCAAAGTCTGCAATGATTCCCTATCTCCGTATTTCTCGATCGGAATTGCAAATCGGCGCTGAAAGAAATTGCGCGGCCCCAAATAGCCAGGATTGAGAAACTCCAAAATAGACCACAATTCTTGCAGTCTATTTTCCACTGGAGTTCCCGTCAGCGCAATTCTAAAAGATGCCTCGATTTGTCGCACCGCTTGCGACTGCTTAGCCTCGGAATTTTTAATATTTTGCGCTTCATCTAAAACCAATCCTTGCCATTTAATGCCTTGAAATTCCTTCGCATCGCGAAACACCAGGGCATAACTGGTAATTATTAAATCCTTTCCTTTAATTTCAGCCGCAAATGCTTTGCCTTTAGCGCGCTTGTCTCCGTGGTGAACTAACACCTTTAGCGTCGGGCCAAATTTCTTGACTTCCCGCTCCCAATTGCCCAATACCGATGTCGGGCAAACCAGTAATGTTGGCGCTTCTAGAGAATCTTGTTCCTGTAAGTGCACGAGGAAAGCAATTAGCTCGACGGTCTTGCCTAATCCCATATCGTCCGCGAGACAAGCGCCCAAACCCCAGCGTTCTAAGAATGCTAACCAGCCTGCTCCTAGGGCTTGATAAGGCCGCAATTGTCCTCGGAAACTAGCCGGAGTTGCGATTGCACTTACCGCTTGATTATCGCTCAAAGTATTTAACAACTCCTGAAGCTGACCCGTGGCCTCAAAATTCACCACAGGCAATTTTTCGATCATCTGAGTATCGCCCGACGCCAAACGCAAAGCATCCTCCAAAGAAAGAGTCATTTGCTCTTTGCGGCTGGCAAAAAAAGTTTGAGCCGCTTTCACATCTGGCGCGCGCAACTCCACCCACTCGCCATTAATTTCCACCAAAGGCGAATTCAACGCGGTCAATCTGTCAAATTCTGCCTTAGAAATGCGCTGTCCGCCGATCGTCAATTCCCACTTAAAATTTAGCAGACTTTGCAATCCCACCCCACCTTTCGCCGGAGTCACTTTCGGAGTTTCCGCTTGAATGCTCAAGCCCAAACGACTCGCCCAACCATCTGTCTTTGTCAAACTCGGCGGCAAAACTACGCCCAACCCGCTATCAGCAAACCGCCAAGCTACAGACTTAATAAACTCGTAAGCTTGCAGCGGATTTAATTGGCAAGATTGAGGTCGCTGTGCTTGCAAGCTCGGTTCAATTAACGGATAAAGTTTCGAGGCTAAACCCAAGCCGCTGAGCAAAGTTTCTTGAGGTAATTCTATTGTCCGCCCCGCATAAGCCAAACGCTCGACTGAGTTGTTCCAAACAGTTGTCGCATCCACCAAAAAGTCGGTTTCATCTGCTGCTTGCAAGCAATAATTTAAATTCCAGTTGGCTTTACCGGGCGCTGGTGGTATGAGTTGAAAGCAAGTGCGAAATTGACTTTGTTGAGATAATTGGTTTTGCAGCGGTGCAGTCCAAGCACTCAGCTTGGTTGCCAAGTTTTCCAATGCTGCTGTTTCTACTTGCACAATCCCAGATTCCTGCTGCAAAGCTTGCAGCCAGTCGCGCACAGGAGAAACTGCTTTGATGTCTAAAGTAGAGCTACCAGCCGATCGCACTTGACTATCTACAATACTACTCAAAAAGCCTAACACCAATTCCTCCGCCCCCATCGGCAAATCCACCGCTAAAGGTAATTGACTGGATTCTTCTGCCTTTTCCCCTCTTCCTTCTTCCTTCTTCCTTCTTCCTCCTTCCTTCTTCCTGACATCCGTTACATCCGTTACAGAATCCGTTGCCGAACTTCCTTCTTCCTTCTTTCTGACATCCGTTACATCCGTTACAGAATCCGTTGCCGAACTTCCCTCTTCCTTCGATTGATATGTTCTGCAAGCCGTCGGCATTTGCTTGACAAAAGTGGCGAGGCGGAGTGTATCTGTAGAACTATCTAACAACGGTTGCCATTTGGCAATAGCAGAACCGTCGGACTGTTTCTCCAATCCAGGCAAAAATTTGCATCTTGCCAACAAATCCAAACTCCACCTAGCAATATGAGACCAAAAACGCAAATCTGAGCCGACAAAAGAGTCTGGTTCCGTGCTGTTAAGCGGTAGTGATTGCAAGAACACAAAAGCTGCTTGAGGGTTGAGACAAAAACCCTCGACTTGCCAGGGATAAAGGTAAATTTCCTCGATTTTTGCCGGTTCCTCAAGTGCTGCTGCTGAGTGCTGCGGCATCAGATTTGCGTTCGATTCTGAGATTTGGGTGGGAAGTGCGATCGCCCGAATTTCGCTTTTAATTGAGGAGTTGGGTGCGGAAATGTCTACGGCGCTTTGATTTTTGGGCAATCGCCTAGTTTTTTTGCTTTTTTCCGGTGGAGTTTCTGCGGTTTCCGGTAATTGCCAATCCAGTTTTCCCGACTGCTGCAAAGAATTTAGGAAACTCTTAAATTCCGCTTCGGTCATTGCTAAGGGATGCGGTAGATTTATCCCCGATTCTATGGTGTCAATTGCTCCAATTTTTCGCCAAGTTTCTCCCCAAATAAATAAGCCACTTTTTTCATTCTCTAGTACCCAACTGCCGTGTAAAATTGCCATTTTTAAAATCCTGATATTTTTATTTAAGTGTGATGTTGACTACTACATTTATATGGAATTTATGAAAAATTTATTTAAAACAAACCGAGGATATTTTGAGCCAGACATGAATTAGGTAAAACCTGTATATGTAGGGTGTACCATAAGCACCTTACGGCTTATTCCGTGTCCTAGATAACTAAATCCCTCTTCCTTCTTCCTTCAACGTCCCAATTCCCAAACGAAAATTCATCGTACCATCTATGGAAGGCGTTTAGCGGGCGATCGACCGGAGAATCGACCAGAGAATCGACCCCAGACTGCAAAAAATAATTATCGAGTATAAATACTTACAATCGAGACACAGACAGTCGATCGCGAGGCGATTATCCCTGTCTTTTGGCGTCGGACTCTCAAACATCCTGTGGTAATGTTACGATCCCGACAGAGAAAGAATGTGGTAGATAAGGAAGCAGTGCTACATGGTAGAGATAGACAAGTCAATATCCTTCGATGGACGGGATATTAGACTGAAGATTGGTTTACTAGCGCCTCAAGCAGGCGGTGCAGTTTTGATTCAGTCGGGTGACACGGCGGTTTTGGTGACAGCGACTCGATCGCAAGGGAGAGAAGGAATTGATTTCCTGCCCTTGTTGGTGGATTACGAAGAGAGACTCTACGCTGGCGGTAAAATTCCCGGTGGATTTTTGCGAAGGGAAGGGCGTCCCCCAGAAAAAGTGACTTTGACTGGCCGTTTGATCGATCGACCGCTGCGCCCGCTATTTCCAAGCTGGCTGCGAGATGACATCCAAGTTGTAGCCACAACGGTTTCGATGGACGAACAAGTGCCACCGGACGTTTTGGCGGTGACTGGCGCTTCCGTAGCGATACTGCTGGCGAAAATGCCGTTTTACGGGCCGATGGCGGCGGTGCGAGTCGGTTTGGTAGGAGATGATTTCATCATCAACCCCACCTACAGCGAAATCAAAGAAGGCGAGTTGGATCTCGTGGTAGCTGGTTCTCCTGACGGAGTAATCATGGTGGAAGCCGGCGCCAACCAATTGCCGGAACAGGATATCATCGAGGCGATCGACTTCGGCTATGAAGCAGCCTGTGACTTGATTCAAGCCCAGCGCGAAATTATGGCGGAATTGGGCATCGATTTGGTGGTAGAGGAACGGCCATCGCAAGATTCGGCCCTGGAAACCTTCATTCGCGATCGCGCCCAAGAACCCATCCGCATCATTTTGTCAAGATTTGAAAAAGACAAAACAATACGGAATGCAGCATTGGACGAAGTTAAGGCAAATGAAGTCGAAGCTGCGATCGCCGAACTCCCGGAAGAGGACCCGGTAAAAGTAGCCGCCACTGCCAACAGCAAGGCGATCGGCAACGTTTTCAAAGACGTTACCAAAAAAATGATGCGGAAGCAGATCCTCGAAGATGGCATCCGTGTAGACGGTCGCAAGCTAGACGAGGTGCGACCCGTTTCTTGTCGCGTAGGCGTGCTGCCGTCGCGAGTACACGGCTGTGCGTTGTTTAATCGGGGGTTAACCCAAGTCTTGTCCGCAGCTACCCTGGGAACCCCAGGCGACGCCCAAGACTTAGGAGACGACTTGCACCCGCAGCAAGACAAACGCTACTTGCATCACTACAATTTCCCGCCGTTTTCGGTAGGAGAAACCAAGCCGATGCGATCGCCCGGACGCCGAGAAATCGGTCACGGAGCCCTCGCAGAACGCGCTTTACTGCCGGTTTTGCCATCCAAAGAAGATTTCCCCTACGTGATTCGCGTAGTTTCAGAAATCCTTTCTTCCGACGGTTCCACCTCAATGGGTTCAGTTTGCGCCTCAACGCTAGCATTAATGGATGCAGGCGTTCCCCTTTCCCAACCCGTCAGCGGCGCGGCAATGGGCTTAATTAAAGAAGGCGATGAAGTCCGAATTTTGACTGACATTCAGGCAATTGAAGACTTTTTAGGCGACATGGACTTCAAAGTAGCCGGTACCGACACCGGGATTACTGCTTTGCAGATGGACATGAAAATCAAAGGTTTGCCCTTAGATGTGATAGCCACCGCCATCCGCCAAGCCAAACCGGCCAGACTGCACATTTTAGAAAGAATGCTGGCAACCATCGACACTCCCCGCAAGGAAATGTCGCCGTTTGCACCGCGTTTGCTAACCCTGAAAATCGATCCAGAATTTATTGGTTTGGTAATTGGGCCTGGTGGCAAAACGATCAAAGCCATCACCGAAGAAACCGGTGTCAAAATTGACATCGAAGACGACGGAACCGTGACAATTGCTGGCAACGACAGCGAAAAAGCTCAGCGGGCTTACAACATTGTCCAAGGCATGACGCGCAAGTTGAATGCAGGAGACGTGTATGTCGGCCGCGTAACTCGAATTATTCCGATCGGCGCTTTTGTGGAAATTTTGCCCGGAAAAGAAGGAATGATTCACATTTCGCAGTTAGCGGACTACCGCGTTGGCAAAGTGGAAGACGAGTTAGCTGTGAACGATGAAGTGATTGTCAAAGTGCGAGAAATTGACAATAAAGGTCGAATTAATTTGACCCGCTTGAATATTCATCCCGACGAAGCGGTAGCCGCCCGCGAAGCGCTGAATAAATAGTTTACGGTTGGTAATTGGTAATTGCTTGTAGAGTAATTGCTAATTGCTAATTGCTAACTGGTGATTAGTAATTGTTAATTGCTAATTGAGATTAAATCTGATTGTTTCAGATTGATTTGGGAGTAGGTGCGCGACAGCGACAGATCGACAAAAGTGCGATCGGCTGTAGAAGTTAATACAGTCGCGCACTTTACCCTCGGCGGTTGCTATAAGTAGGGCTTGCTGAATAAGTCCAAAAAACTCAAAAAAGTTCGAGCGCGCTATTGCCCGCCCACGCTCAACATAA
>NZ_JAUBQE010000040.1:0-77209 GCF_036701115.1 Microcoleus sp. Pol1C5
AGCTAAAGATTCCATCCTGTTTTGAATAATGTTTTTGGCTCTTGATCGCTACATCATACATAAATTCAGCAACGCCTGATTTTCCAAGTCTTTTGCGGTTAATTGAAATTTACTCGTAATATCGCGACGAACATCAGACATTTGCTTTTCTCGCTCATGTTCTTGTCCCATTTGTAAAATATCTACTCCTACCGAAACAAGTGCTAGAGCCGGCCCCAGGAATTTAGCAGCATTGCCGATGTTTTTGGCCATACCAACCGCCTGCCAAGGCTTAAACTTAAAGCCGACAAATTTTCCCACAGCCACAACACCTTGATGTAGACCGCTTCCTGCTACATCTATAGAACGTAGAAATCCTTGTTCAGCAGCGGTTTTTGCAAAACTCCTTGATGCCAAAGTGGTCAACTTCACCCCGGCCGTCTCACCGATGCCTTTAAGCCAGTTAACTTGGCTTCTAAGTCGCTCCACATCGATACCAGGCTCCAGATTTTGGGCTGATATATTTTGATTTTTATCGAGGCAAGCAACAAAACTCTTGACTAGATCACCTTTTAGCACTTTTTCAACCTCCTGCCGGATATCTTCAACTGCTACATTTACAGCTTCTTGTAGTTTGGTTTCTGCTTTCTCATAATGCTTCTGCACATTCAGTTCAGCTTGTTTATGAAGTTTTCCAAAGTTCGGATCGCTACCTACTGCTGCGGCAAGAGTGTTACCTTCGCTAGCAACTCCTGATGACATTTCCAGGGCTATATTTTTAACCTTGGTTCGCAGGCGATCGCGCTCTTTACGGACTGTGCGAGATAACCGTGTCAGCGCTTCAAAAAAAGTCGAATCTTCGCTGCTAGAGTTGCGAGTAAAGCTCGATTGGGCATCATCAACACAGCTTAGAGCAATGCGGACAGGTGTATCAAAACGAGCAAGGGAGCCACGACGCTCTACAAACTGATTTAGAGCATCAATAAAGCTTGGAAAACGGCTGATTTCCGTCAGAAAATCATCATTGCCGTCAATGCCTTCACAGTAGTCTTTGGCATCGATAAAGCAGATGGGAAATTCATCAAGACTGTAAGGCTTCAGTGCCTCGGCAAGACTTTGGCGGTAGTTGGAAATCTTTTGCTCTTCTTCTCCTGCTTCATCAGACATTTTATTGATGACCAGCATCATTTTCCAGTGATAGCCTTTTTCATAGGCTAACTTCTTGAAATTCTCTGCTGTCAATGAGTCAAAGAGCATATAGGTGAGGCAAAAAACCAGCAAGTCAGATTTGTTAATCGCCTCATAAGTAATCTCATCGTGATCTTGGCGGTCTGTAAAAAGTCCAGGCGTATCAATTAGCTTGATGCCGTTCCAGTCATAATTGGTAGTTTTATCAGTAGCAATATCAGCATCAATGCGGATATCGCGCCGCCCTGTCATCGCAGAGATAAGAGTTGATTTACCAGCACTGTATTGCCCGACAAAAGCTACGCCGAGAATCCCCTGCTCTTGATACTCTTTTAATTCATCGTCCACTTTTTTGCGGATAGCTGTTAGTTCCGATGTATTTCCCTGCTCCAGTAAGCTCTTAAATTTTACTAGCGTATTTTGGAAAGATGCACCGACTTCCGCAGCTTTAAAGTTGGGGTTGTTCTGAGTCATGGTAGTTTAGTCCTTATCTGGGAGATTTGAGATCGCTAAAGGAAATATCCTCTTGAAGGATGTGTTTAATCTCCTCTAGTGATTTTAGTTGTTGAACTTGGGATTTTGTGACAATCTTCATGTTGCGCCCGAAATCTCGTTCGACTGTAGCAATGGTTTGCTTGATACACTCATCTGTCAGAGTTTCATGTTTTCCAGCACACCAGTCAAGGATTCGCTTGGCATAAGCACGATTTAGATAATTTTCTGAATCCGATAACTTCTTTTTGGCTTCTTCAAGATGAGTGGCGATAGCCTCTAGCCCTGCAATCAATTCTTCAAAATAGATGTTGATGTTCGTGGTTACAGAATCAGCATACTTACCAAAATATCCCTGAGCCTGCTGTAGAGTGTTGTCCCTCTGAGTGTTGAGCTGAGTTTCTAATGAAGTAGAGATATTTATAACAGCCTCGCGTCGCTTTTCATCTTTAGATTTAAACATTTCTGTGCTCATGCTAAAAACACCAGTTCCAATCCCGATAAAAATCGCAACAGGAGGGGCTACGAATAACGCTATAATAGTTCCTGCTACCCCTAGAAGGCTGCCACTAATTCGCACAAAATCTCGAATATTTGTTGAATCCTGCTCAGTAAAGCTGAAATCATTGCTGCCAAGCTGAGATATTAGCTGTAATTCATTTCCTATTTCCTCAAGAACTTCCTGAACTTCCTTATTGAATTTTTTGCTAGTCTCTTCATAAGCTATCTTTAAGCGTTTTTCAAATCGAAGTGCTTTTAATTTTTGTTCCCATCCCAGCTTCATGGTAACTTCTTTACAGTTCCAATGATCTTCTGCAAAAGATGGAACAGCTTCTATAGCATCTTGAAAAATCCTCTCGATTTTTTGCAGTAAGGAGCCTTTAGCATCTTTAGCTACTTTTTGGATATCATTTTGGATTGCCTCCCGCTTATTTTTCAGAGTTTCTGCAAATTTTTCATAGACTAAAGCTTGTTGCTTCACCCATTTATTAGGATTATCAATTGCGCCTACTGTAGAACCAAGCAAAGTTTGAGAGCGACAAATTGCCCCATGATTAAGCAGAGATACACGGATTGAATCCAGAAAACCCTGCATCCGACTTGCTTTAAAAAGCTCCTGTTTCTTCTCTTCGTGTTTTGGTTCGCGGGAAAGCTGCGCCGCCAGCAACATCACAGGAACAATATCGAAATAGTCATTAGCATAATGCTCACGAGCGTAGCGACGGATACGTTCAATGTGTCCACCTAGACCACTTGGACCATCCATTTCAAACAGTTTATCAGGGTTCTGTAAGAAATGCTCCAATCGGCGAGAGTCCCGCAGGTTATTCTTGACATTCAGGAGAATAATTAAGGGCTTGGCTTTTTCCTTTAGTAACCGCAAGAAAGCAAAATCACTCTCTTGGATACTGTCATTTGTCACCACATAACAAATCATATCTGACTCGTCGATAATACTTTTAGCAATTTCTTCATCACTTTGGCCACCCGGAGCGCCAATCCCAGGAGTATCAATGATGCGAATATTCTTCCACTTGTAGTCTCGATTCTCAGTTGTTGTGCGCTGCTTGCCTACACCGATTGCATCCCATCCACCATCTGTAATTATGGCGTGAAGAGTGCTTTTTCCCGCCTTAGTTCTGCCCATAAAAGCGATGCTGAAATGATTGAGAGCGCGTTCCTTGGCCCGAAACGACTCCGGTACAATTTCCATTTCTTTGATAATTTGGGCACTTAGAGCATTTCTAGTATCCTCAAGTTGCTTGGTTACTTCCTTAGCGGTGGTAGCTTGACCTTTACCACCTGTTTTATGTTTGATGTCTTCAATAGCAACTTGGATATTTAGACCCAAATTGGAAAGTGCTAGTAAAGCTCTTTTAAGTGCCAATTCGGCAAATTTGTAATCTTCATCAGCGATGACTGCACACTGAAGAATCGCCTCGTCATATTCTGGCCCCGTTAACAGAATTTCTCGCCGCAGTTGCTCAACTTTTTGCTCAGTCCCAGTGAGCTTTGCTACATTATCCACCAATGCGCGTGAAAGAAGAGAATCAGCCCCTGCAAGGAAACGCGCACCGAAAGAGACTTTCTGTTGTTGGTTGTGTTCGCCTATGAATCGGGTATCAGTGAAGGCTCCTGCTTCTGCCAACTGTCGCTCTATTTCTCCCGGTGGCCAGTTCCAAATCCCTGCTACTTGTTCCGCCATCTGGCGCTCTAATGCTGAACAGAAACCGCCAACATAGGCGATCGCCAACATTTGGGACATGGCCTCACTTTGCTCACCGGGCGACACTTTCCGAGCTAAATCTTCTACAGAAAGGTGGTTTTCATCTTGAGCCAGAATTTTTTCCATCTCAGCTAGAGTGCGTTGAGAAGCGGTGATCTGCCTCGCTAGTTCGCGTAGTGCTTTCGACTCTTCACTGTGAATCTGCTGATCCGCACAGACCATGTGCGTGACTAATAGGAATAGGTAGTCTAAGTGTTCAGTGGTTCTTGAAGTTATATCAGACATCTTAACTTATTCAATATAAAGTCATATTTAGTAGGTTTTTGCATCCCCACTCGACCATAAAAAGTCACATTTAGCTGGTTGCTACCGAAAAAGTCATAGATTCAAAACTTATTCGGCGACATCGTTTCCGAATTCCTCTCCTATGATACCCTGTTCTTAGGTGACTTAGAATCTCTGCTGCACCAGCAGTGCGATCGCCTAACCGCATCCGAACAACAAGCTATGGGTTGGCTAGCAAGTACCCCCGAACCAGCAGACATCTCAAAAATACCAGAAAACCTGCAAATATCACGAGCATAACTATTAAATGTCATGCAATCTTTAGGACGACGGTCATTAGTTGAAACACTACAACAAAATAGGCGATCGCACTTTAAGGTCGTGCCAGTAATCAGAGAGTATATAACAAACAAAAAATGAAAATCGCCACCTGGAACGTCAACTCAATCCGCACCCGTCTAGAACACGTTACTAGCTGGCTGCAAACCAACTCCCCAGACGTTCTCTGCCTCCAAGAAACCAAAGTTACAGACAAAGACTTCCCCTTAGAACCATTCACCAACCTCGGTTACAACTGTTACATTTCCGGTCAAAAATCCTACAACGGCGTTGCCATTTTTAGCCGATCGCCCATGTCGGAAATCAGCAGCGGATTTGCCCCCCTTCTCGGCGACGAAACCGCAGGTATTTTTGACGAACAAAAACGCCTAATAGCCGGGGTTATAGACGATATTTGCATTATTTGCGTATACGTTCCCAACGGTTCCGAAGTTGGCAGCGAGAAATATGAGTACAAACTAAAGTGGCTCAAACTCCTCCAAGAATACCTCAAAATAGCACTAGATAAATCCCCCAACTTGTGCATTTGCGGCGACTTCAACATCGTCCCGGACGATCGAGATATCCACAATCCCAAAGCCAATGCTAACTCCGTCGGCTTGTCTGTCGCCGAGCGCCTCGCACTCACAGAAATCATAGAATTAGGATTAAACGACCCCTTTCGCAAATTCACCTCAGAAGGCGGCCATTATAGCTGGTGGGACTACCGCGCTGCCGCATTTCCCCGCAACAACGGCTGGAGAATCGACCACCATTATCTCAGCCCTCCCCTGTACGAACAAGCAAAAAACTGTACAATAGATGTTGCTCCCAGAAAATTAATCAAACCCAGCGACCACGCCCCCGTAATTGTCGAAATTTGATTTATAAGTTATAAGGTTAATAACAATTGACATCTTGCCCCATTCTCAATAAGCGTTGGATGGGCGGGCAAGAGGCCAACCCCACAACAAAATTCAATCTTTGTGGAACAGGCATCTTGGCTACTATTGAGAAATGTGCAAGATGTAAGTAACAACCAACAACTAAAAATCATGTTCTTAGTAACCGGAGCAACAGGCGCACTAGGCCGCCGAATTGTACGAGAAATCAGACAGCAAGAAAAGCCTGTCCGCGCATTCGTTCGCCTCGCATCTCGCTACTCAGAACTAGAAAACCGAGGCGCCGAGATTTTTATCGGCGACTTAAAACAAGACAAAGATATTAAAAAAGCCTGCCAAGGAGTGCAATACATCATCAGCAGCCACGGCACCGGCGGCGACGTTCAAGCAGTACACTACCGCGCTAACATAGAATTGATCGACTGCGCCAAAGAAGCGGGAGTGCAGCACTTTGTCTTTATTTCGGTACTGGGAGTCGATCGGGGATACGAAGATTCCGCAGTATTCAAAGCCAAGCGAGAAGTTGAAAAATACCTGCAAAACAGCGGATTGAATTATACAATCTTGCGGCCTGCCGGTTTTGCTTCCAGCTTGTTACCCCTAGCAGAAAGATTTCGAGAAACCGGACTTTACCTGCTGATTGGCGACGGCAAAAACCGCACATCTGTTGTCAGTACCGACGACTTAGCAAAGATTGCCGCAGACTCGCCAACAGTCGAAGGTGCCCGCAACCAAATTCTGCGAGTCGGCGGCCCGGATGTGCTGACAAGAGACGACATTCCCCGCATTTTTGGACGCCTATTCAATCGCGAACCGATGGTAATCAACCCGCCACTGGTTGTGTTTGACGGTTTGAGAAATGCCTTGGGTTTATTGAATCCTCAAGCTCAAAAAGACTTAGGAACTTTGCGCGTATTGCTGGGTAACGAGTATTTCTGCACTCCCGAAGAAGTGCAAAACTTGGAATCAATCTACGGCATGAGAATGGAATCTTTAGAAAGCTTTCTGCGGCGCAATTTGAGCGTTTAAGATGCTAGTGTATTCTCGTTCCCCGGCAGAGCCGGGGAACGAGCAAATGTAGCGCCAAATCGCAACTGAAAACCATTTAAGCAGAAATAGGTAGTGGTTCAGCACCAATATAGCTCGTAACTGCGATCGGCGGAGAAGTCGGCTTCGCAATCAAATAACCTTGAACAAAAGTTGCTCCCCGTTCCCGCACCCACTCAAACTCCTCCAAAGTTTCCACACCTTCAGCAACAGTTTTAATATCTAATTGAGCAGCAATTTCTAACATCTTTTCCGTAATGAGTGCCTTATAATAATCTTGATGGACATTGCGAATCAATTGCATATCCAACTTAATAAAATCAGGACGCAGTTGGTGCATTAAATTTAAATTAGAAGAACCGCTGCCAAAATCGTCTAGGGCAATTAAAAATCCCGCCTCTCGGTAAAACCTCAGAATATTAATCAAGTGATCGATATCAGGAGGGTGCTGAGATTCCGCTACTTCAAAAACAATATTGCTGTGAGGAATTCCCGCTTCATCAATAGCCTGTACTGTTCTTCGCAGGCACGTAGCTGGATCGTAAACTGAAGTGGGAGAAAAATTAATAAAAAGTAGTTCTTTGATATTGTAAACATGGGCTTCGCGGATAGCGCGAGTCCGGGCTAAAACATCTAGTTGAAAAATTAAGCCTGCTGATTCTGCTTGGGCAAAAATCCTACCCGGATAAATTAATTTTCCTTGCTCGTCAATTCCTCGGAGCAGCGCTTCGTGGGCAAAAATTTTAGAAGTATCTGAGGTATAAACAATGGGCTGAAAATGTGTAGTAATGCGTTCTTGGGACAATAAATCTAACAGCCAATCAGAGTTACTCAAATTAATAAAAGAGTCTAAGGAAGTGCTACGATAAAAATCGCTAAGCTTTGGCTGTTCAACTTCGCGCATCCACAAAACTTTTGTCTCTTTCAACTCTTGAGTTGTCAGCACCGATGATGCTAGGGCGCTAAAATCTTCTCTCGCTATTCCCTCAAGGATAACGTACAAGCACTTGCTCTCTTCTAAAAACCGAAATTCAAGTTTAGCCTTAGCCAGCGCAGAAATAACCTTGGTCAGCGTGTGCGATACTGGAAACCACAGGTATAAACCTCCGCTGCCCTCTATTTTTGCGGGTACTGTTTCGCAGCGAGGGCAGGAGCCGAAGCCTTTCCCACTTATTTGCATTGGAATATCCTCCGGTTTTGGGGTTAATTTTAGACACGCTAACAAGTAGATTTTATTTTAAGCTCATTCACCTATTAATTCATCTATCTCAAGATGTAAATCTTGATGAACTGGTATTTAAGAATTATTGCAATATTTATACATTCTTGCAGTATTTATACTTACCTCTGGTTTCAAACCTTAGTCAAAGTTCTCAGCATTGAGCAAGTAGCTGTGATTGAACACTGTCCCAAATCATCACAGAGGGAGAAGACAAAGACTTGTTCTGTATTCTCTACTGCTGCTCTGATTGTTTACGTTTTATTCTATATATTCTATAATTCCCTTTGCCAAAACAGTGGCTACAGTTGATTTTCTAGCAAAAGGGAATTAAAACGCTCGATCGCCCGCTCCATTAATTTATTCCAACCCGAAATATAAACAGCCGGACGATCGCCCAAAACAAACTCACTTACTGCGGAATATCCAGTTTAATTTTATAATCGGGATGACAGGATTTGAATTAAGCTTTCTGACTTATTTTACCACTTTCCGCCATCGTAGCTCCTACCCTCGCTCAATCTAGGGAACCTGTTCTGCGTCTGAGCGAAAACTGAGTGACCTGCTGTATGCTTTACACGATAAGCAGACTCAGTAAGAGGGACAATTGAGCGAAAGATGAGCGAAAAATCTAACTCATTAAAATACTCACCGACCTGAAGGTGCGGTGATTCTTGACGCTTCATAGGGTTCTGCTAACCGTTGCTAGTCTGACAAACCCTCTGCACCCGTTTAGAGTCGTGGCGATTCCCCATCCCGACTTTCTCTATAATTTTAACCCCATTCTCATCTCTGTCTTGCTCAGTGCCACAACTCATGCAAAGCAATGAACGGATAGACAGATCAGTTTTTCCCCACTTAAAGCCACAGTCCGCACAGACTTGGCTAGTAGGTTCCCACCTACTAATTACTTGAAACTCTCTGCCAAATTTCTCGGATTTGGCTTCACAGAGAGTTCTAAATTCTCTCCATTCTTGTTGGCTAATCGCCCTTGAGAGTTTCCGATTATTCAGCATTTCTGACACCTTCAAATCTTCCAGAATAATCACTTGGTTTTGCTTGACTATTTTGGTTGACACTTTATGCATAAAATCTTTACGGGTATCGGCAATGGGATTATGTAATTTAGCAATTTTGATTCTAGTTACATTTCTTCTTTGAGAATCTTTTAGCTGACGGGCTAATTTGCGTTGGAGTTTACGAGCTTTTCGATCTAACTTTTTATAAATAGGAATTTCAGCTTTTTCACCATTGCTCATCACTGCCAAAGTTTTCATCCCTAAGTCAATTCCGATACTTTGGTTTTTCACATCAGATTGAATTGGTTGAACTTCTACGACAAAACTCAGGAAATAGCGATTTGCACAATTTTTGATTACTGTGACGGAGCTAGGTTCAGACGGGAGGCTTCTCGATCAGACTGGGTTGACGATACCAATTTTAGCTAAATAGACACCGCCATTCCTAAAAGAAAAACGTCCTATCCTAAATCGCGCCGATTGGCTATTTTTTTTGAATATAAAAAACAGAACTTTACGATCTTTCCGCTTTCCTTTACAGCAGTTGAAAAAGTTTTTGAAAGCTGCGTCCAAATCAGCTAGATACTGCTGTAAAGGAATATTAGAAGCTTCACTTAACCAAGCTCTTTATTCGGTCTTTTTCGCCTGGGTTATTACTACTTTTTGTAATTCAACCGAACTTGGCTTTTTTTCGGACGGTTTGCACAGAGCTAGACCATCCTTCCAGACTACCCAGACGCATCCAAACAACTGAGGTAAGCTCTACCGCTGTTGACTTGTTGGATAGAATCTGTAACGCAACCTTGTTTTCATGGCTATATTGATATTGGTCTTTAGGCTGAATTATATATTGGTTTGCAAACTATGACCACTGTTTGCCGCCGGGAACGCCATTCTATTACAGAACTTACAATAGACTTGGTCTGTGTTACAAAGTATCGTCGGTCTGTATTTACAGGTGAAAGTATTGATTTGATTGAAAAGTCGTTTCGAGATGTGGCATAAAAAATGAATTTTCAAGTGCTGGAATTCAATGGCGAGGGCAATCATGTTCACGCGCTGATTGAGTATCCGACCAAGTTGTCTATCTCTCAAATAGTTAACGCATTAAAGGGCGTCTCTAGCCGTCGCTACGGACAGGCTGGACATAAGAAGCCCCACAAGGAAGCATTATTGAGTCCTAGCTATTTTGCTGTTTCTGTAGGGGGTGCGCCTTTAGAGATTTTAAAGGAGTATATTAGAAATCAAGAAAAGCCGGCCACTGAAGAAGGGGCTTGTATCCCAATTTCTTGGTGATAATTCTCCTGATGTAACAATGTTTGCTGTTTCTACACCCTTAAGACAATCCCACAACCTAATTTGTGAATTTTTCTAGTTATCCATAAAGATAGCTGTGCAGGTACCTACTTAATTGCATTTGCTATCGCTTCTTCGGTACCAACCATTCAATCAGCTCGTTTACTAATCAAGGAAACATCTGATGAACAAGCAATGGGTTCTGATCGAATTCCGTCTATTCGTAGAACAAACACTCAAACCATTACTTGCACCAGGAGTAGCGATCGTAGTTATCAGCCTAACTACGAGACAGCCGAGAATTAAATCGCCATTAAACATCACTCGTTTAATTATTTCGATCGCATTTTCGCCAAATTCCTCAACAGTTAAGCGAAAAAATCCATCACAACTAGCCCGTTTTCCCCCCCGCAGCCTCACCCACAACAGAATTTTGACAATTATCCAGGGCGATCGGTAAAATTACAGGTACGATGAACTATTGTCAGCAGCATTAAATCCTTCAGTCATTAGTCGTTTGCCAACAGTCACATAATTGTTGACAATATTGCACAATAGATAAAATTGTAAATATATAGCACCTGCGTTTTTTTTGACCGCTTATGAATAGCAGATTCCTCGATCGACTCCACCACCCCTCGCGCCCCGTCATCGTCTTCGACGGCGCAATGGGAACCAACCTGCAAGTCCAAAACCTCACCGCAGAAGACTTTGGCGGCAAAGAATACGAAGGTTGCAACGAATATCTCGTCCACACCAAACCCGAAGCCGTCGCCAACGTGCACCGAGGATTCCTCGAAGCAGGGGCCGATGTCATCGAAACAGACACCTTTGGGGGCGCTTCCATCGTGCTCGCCGAATACGATTTGGCAGACAAAGCATATTATCTCAACAAAACTGCCGCCGAACTTGCCAAGGGTATCGCCGACGAATTTTCCACCCCAGAAAAACCGAGATTTGTCGCAGGATCTATCGGGCCAGGCACCAAATTGCCAACATTAGGACACATCGATTTCGACACACTCACCGCCGCTTTTACCGAACAAGCAGAAGGACTTTATGACGGCGGCGTTGACTTATTTATTGTCGAAACTTGTCAAGATGTGCTGCAAATTAAATCAGCATTAAATGCCATTGAAGAAGTATTTAAGAAAAAAGGTGCGCGGATTCCGTTAATGGTATCAGTCACAATGGAAGCCACCGGCACAATGTTAGTCGGTTCCGATATCAGCGCCGCCCTCGCAATTTTGCAGCCGTACCCGATCGACATTTTAGGCCTGAACTGCGCCACCGGGCCCGATCGCATGGCAGAACACGTCAAATACCTTTCCGAACATTCGCCCTTCGTCGTTTCCTGCGTTCCCAACGCCGGTTTGCCCGAAAACATCGGCGGCCACGCGCACTACAAACTCACGCCCATAGAATTAAAAATGGCCTTGATGCGCTTTGTCGAAGACTTAGGCGTGCAAGTCATCGGCGGCTGCTGCGGAACCCGCTACGATCACATCCGCGAACTATCAGAAATTGGCAAAACTCTTAAACCCAAAATTCGCGAAATTACTTGGGAACCATCCGCCGCTTCAATTTACACCGCCCAACCCTACGAACAAGAGAATTCCTTCTTAATTGTCGGCGAAAGACTCAACGCCAGCGGTTCCAAAAAATGCCGCGATTTGCTAAACGCTGAAGACTGGGACGGTTTAGTAGCAATGGCCAGGGAACAAGTGCGAGAAGGCGCCCACATTCTCGATGTTAACGTTGATTATGTCGGCCGCGACGGCGTGCGAGACATGAAAGAGTTAGTCTCCCGCGTGGTGACTAATGCCACTCTCCCTTTAATGCTGGATTCCACAGAATGGGAAAAGATGGAAGCCGGCTTAAAAGTTGCGGGCGGCAAATGTTTGCTGAATTCCACTAACTATGAAGACGGAGAACCGCGTTTTTATCAAGTTTTGGAGTTGGCGAAAAAATACGGCGCGGGCATAGTTATTGGGACGATTGACGAAGACGGGATGGCGAGAACCGCAGACAAAAAATTTGCGATCGCCCAACGCGCCTATAACGCTGCCGTCGCCTACGGAATTCCCGCCGAGGAAATCTTTTTTGATACCCTAGCGTTGCCCATTTCTACCGGGATAGAAGAAGACAGAAAAAACGGCAAAGCTACCATCGATTCCATCCGCCGCATCCGCCAAGAATTGCCAGGTTGTCACGTAATTTTAGGAGTTTCTAACATTTCCTTCGGTTTGAATCCGGCGGCGCGGCAAGTTTTGAATTCCATGTTTTTGCACGAAGCAATGCAAGCCGGGATGGACTCGGCAATTGTCAGCGCCAATAAGATTTTGCCCCTAGCCAAAATCGACCCCAAACACCAAGAAATCTGCCGTAAACTCATTTACGACGAACGGGAGTTTGACGGCGAAATTTGCGTTTACGACCCCTTGGGCGACCTGACAACGGTGTTTGCGGGCAAAACTACCAAGCGCGATCGTACAGAAGACGCAAACCTCCCGGTCGAAGAACGCCTCAAGCAGCACATCATCGACGGCGAACGCATAGGGCTCGACATCCAACTCGCCAAAGCATTAGAAACCTATCCGCCCCTCCACATTATCAATACCTTCTTGCTAGACGGCATGAAAGTAGTCGGAGAATTGTTCGGTTCCGGACAAATGCAACTGCCATTTGTATTGCAGTCAGCAGAAACCATGAAAGCGGCAGTTGCCTATTTAGAACCGCACATGGAAAAGTCCGAATCCGGGGACAACGCCAAAGGAACATTTATCATCGCTACTGTCAAAGGCGACGTTCACGACATCGGCAAAAACTTAGTTGATATTATCTTATCAAACAACGGCTACCGAGTGATTAATTTGGGAATTAAACAGTCGGTTGACAATATCATCGAAGCTTACGAAAAGCACAAAGCCGACTGTATAGCGATGAGTGGCTTGCTGGTAAAATCCACCGCATTCATGAAAGAAAATCTGGAAGTATTCAACCAGAAAGGAATCACGGTTCCCGTGATTTTGGGCGGCGCGGCTTTGACTCCCAAGTTTGTACATGAAGACTGCCAAAATACCTACAAAGGTAAAGTTGTTTACGGCAAAGATGCGTTTTCCGACTTACACTTTATGGACAAACTCATGCCAGCAAAATCTGCTGGAAAATGGGAAGACTTGCAAGGCTTTTTAGATGAAATAGGGCAGGATAATGGGGCGGTTAAAGAAGCTAAAACTTCGCCAGAAACTTCTGTAGAAGATGCCAAGAAAGCAGACACTCCTGTGGTGATAGATACCAGGCGGTCAGAAGCAGTTGCAGCAGATATCGATCGCCCGAATCCTCCTTTCTGGGGAACGAAACTGTTGCAGGGAGAAGACATCCCCTTTGAGGAAATTTTCTGGCACTTAGATTTGCAAGCCTTAGTTGCCGGTCAGTGGCAGTTCCGCAAGCCAAAAGACCAATCGCGAGAAGAATACGATGCTTTCTTAGCGGAAAAAGTTTATCCCATCTTGGAAGAATGGAAACACAAAGTCATCGCGGAAAAGTTACTGCATCCGCAAGCAATTTACGGGTATTTTCCCTGTCAAGCTGAAGGCAATTCTTTGCATTTGTACGATCCAGAAATCATGGCTAGCGGGCAAGATGTATCGACACCCGCTGCAACATTCACATTTCCCCGGCAAAAATCGGCGCGCCGGCTGTGCATTGCCGACTTCTTCGCCCCCAAAGAATCGCGTAAAATCGATGTATTTCCGATGCAAGTAGCGACAGTGGGAGAAATTGCTACAGAGTACGCGCAAAAGCTGTTTGCTAACCATCAATATACTGACTATCTCTACTTTCACGGGTTAGCGGTTCAGACGGCGGAAGCAATAGCAGAATGGACTCACGCGCGGATTCGCCGGGAATTGGGATTTGGTAGCGAGGAACCGGACAACATTCGCGATATGCTGGCACAAAGATATCGCGGTTCGCGGTACAGTTTCGGCTATCCTGCTTGTCCGAACATGGCGGATCAGTACAAGCAATTGGAATTATTAAAGTGCGATCGCATCAACCTCTACATGGATGAAAGCGAACAACTTTATCCCGAACAATCAACAACCGCAATTATCACCTATCACCCAGCAGCCAAATACTTCACCGCTTAATTTCTAGGGTGCCCCGCGCGCACATTCCTCGGTGAATTATACTCGTTACCAGGCTCTTCCTGGTAACGCAGCTCCGGAGTTTCTGGCTCCACTTACAGCAGAAAAGCTTGTAGTATCGTTCCCAAAACTGTCCGGAGTATTGGCCCAGAAGGTAATGTCATTGCTGACAATGCGTAACGCCTAAATCTGACACTTGCGTTTAACCAAAGCGTCCACTAATGTACTCTTCGGCTTCTTTGGTTTGGGGAGAACGGAAAATTTGTTCAGTGGGACCAAACTCTACCAATTTGCCGCGTCGTTTGCCTTCATCGTCCGTTTCTGTATTGAAAAAAGCCGTCCAATCCGCGATTCTTGACGCTTGTTGCATATTGTGAGTCACCGTAATAATTGTGTATCGTTCCTTAAGTTCTAAGCACAGTTCTTCGACCTGTCGCGTAGAAATGGGGTCGAGAGCAGAGCAAGGTTCATCCATCAATAAAACATCGGGCTTCATAGCGATCGCGCGGGCAATACAAAGCCTTTGTTGTTGTCCCCCGGATAACGCCGTTCCTTTCTCTTGCAGTTTATCCTTAACCTCTTTCCAGATAGCTGCTTGTGTAAGGGAAGATTCCACTAATTCATCCAGATTTCCTTGATATCCGTTGGTTCGGGGGGCATAGGCAATATTTTCATAAATGCTCTTGGGAAACGGATTCGGCCTTTGAAACACCATTCCCACCTGTCGCCGCAATTTGACGGGATTCACTTGCGGATCGTAAATATTACGGTTGCGGTAAATGAGTTTCCCTTCCACCTTGGCACCAGGGATTAAATCATTCATGCGATTGAAGCAACGCAATAAGGTACTTTTGCCACAGCCTGAAGGGCCGATAAAGGCCACAATTTTTTGACGGGGAATTTTGATATAAACATCGACCAGGGCTAAAAAGCCACTGTAATAAACCTTTATGCCTTCTGCATCAAACGCACTATCGTCCGTTTTGAGGTTGGTATTACTGTCAGTCATCTGAAATAGTCTCCTTAATCTTGACAACTCAAGTTAATTAATGGCTGGAATAGCGTTGGCGCAGATAGATAGCGACGCCATTAAGCGCCAAAATCAAGATAATCAGCACAATAATCGTCGCTGCGGCTGCATTGGCAAACCCCGGTTCAGGACGAGTGATATAGCTGAAAATTTGAATGGGTAACGCCATAAATCGTTGGAATAAACCCGGATTAAACGTGAGGAAACTGACAGCACCCACGACCACCAAAGAAGCAGCATCTCCCATGGCGCGGGAGACAGAAATAATCACCCCCGTAAGAATTCCCGGAATGGCATAGGGTAAGACATGGTGTTGAATGGTTTGCCATTTGGTAGTTCCCAGTCCATAGGAAGCATTTCTCAGGGAATCGGGAACGGCGCGGATAGCTTCCCTCGCCGTGACGATAATGACAGGTAAAGACAATAAGGCAAGGGTTAATGCCCCCGAAATCAAGGTAGGCCCAAACCCTAGTAAATAGTTAAAGACCCCTAAACCTAGTAAGCCATAGACAATAGAAGGAATCCCCGCTAAATTCCCGATATTTATCTCAATCACTGCAGTCCACCACTTTTTAGGGGCATATTCCTCTAGGTACAAAGCAGCCCCTACCCCAATGGGAACCGCCACCAGAAGGACGATCAGTCCCAGAAAGAAACTCCCAATAATGGCTGGACGGATACCTCCGCGTTCGGCAAAACGGGAAGGCGTTTCCGTGATAAACCCCGGTGTTAGCAATCTGCCAAGTCCATCATGAAGGATATTAAGAACCAGTAACGCGAGGACAAATAAACCGATGAGTAACCCAATTAAGAAGAGATACTCAAAGACTTTACCGATCGCTTCTCGGCGTTCTAGGTTATCGGTAAATTCGGCAGTGTTGACGGAATTGTTTGTTTGAGTTGATTTAAGCATAGCAATCAGTCGTATTTTTCCTTAAAGCGACTAGAAATCCAGAAGCTGGCCATATTGAGAGACAATGTAATCACGAAAAGAACTGCTCCCACCGCATACAAAGTCTTAAAACTGAGGCTACCCCTGGGACTATCTCCCCCCGAAATCTCCGCCATAAAAGCGGTCAGGGTGGCGACGGATTCCATGAAATTGACGGTGATGCGAGGCTGCGATCCAGCCGCAATCAGAACGGTCATGGTTTCTCCCACTGCGCGGGAAACGCCTAAAATAATCGAAGCCATAATCCCAGACAAGGCTGACGGAAGCACCACTTTAAAAATGGTTTCTAGTTTGGTAATGCCCAAGGCATAGGAACCTTCCCGCAGAGAACGGGGAACCGATTGAATGGCATCTAAGCTGATCGAACCGACGGTGGGGGTGATCATAATGCCCATCATTAACCCAGCGCTGAGGGCATTAAAAATCTCTAAGGGGAAAAGATGCCGCAGAACCGGAGTGACAAAGAGCAAAGCAAAGTAACCATAAACTACTGTGGGAATTCCCCCCAATAACTCCACAGCAGGGCGTAAAACGGCTGCCACTTTCGGTTGGGCATATTCACTCAGGTAAATGGCTGAAGACAAACCCAAAGGAACCGCCACAGCCATAGCGATCGCAGAGGTTAAAAACGTTCCGTTCAGCAGCGGCCAGATGCCAAAATGGGGTTCGGCAAACAGGGGAGTCCATCGGGTATCCAGAAAAAACTGGGCTAAAGAAACTTCTTGGAAAAAACCCAAAGTCTCTTGGAAAATGATCCAGACAATACCAAAGGTTGTGGCAACGGACACGAAGGCACAGGCAAATAAAACCGCGCCAATAATCTTTTCTGGGACATCTTCCGAACCCTTCTTAAGCAAGGAGTCATCCGCAGCGAAAAGGGAGTCATCAAAGGAACTAGGAGTTAGGGTCATGGGCTTGAGATTTCCTCCTTAAATAAAGTTAGTAATGGATTCACCGGGTTTGGCTTCTTTGAATTTCGTTCCGGTTTCACGCCGCTCAAATTTTTGCTTAGTTTTCACATAAGCTTCATCAGGTAACGGCACATAGCCCACACCATCTACCCATTTCCAAGAATTTTCTAGATAGAATTTCACGAATCTTTCCAGGGAAGGATTGGTTGTCAGGGCCTTTTTATTGACGTAGATAAAGAGGGGGCGAGAGAGGGGGCTATAGATATTCCTCAGAACGTTATCAAGGGGAACTGGTTTAACACATTTTCCATCCGCATTTTCAATCGCCACCCCGTTCAATTTGTCTTGGTTTTGGAGCAAGAAGGCAATTCCCAGATAGGCCACTCCCGATTTATTACCAATCACCCCTTGAACGAGGGTATTTTGGTTGCGACTGGGAGTAAAGTCGGTACGACTATTTTTTCTTTTACCCGTTACAGCTTGGGTGAAATAATCAAAGGTTCCTGTATCGGAAGGAGGGGCAAACAGCAAGAGTTTTTCGTCGGGAAAGTCGGGATTGATTTGCTTCCAACTGGTAATCTTGCCTTCGGATTTGGCATTCCACATTATGTCTAATTCTTTAATCGTTAGACATTTGGCAAAGTTATTTTCCTTATTAACCACTACCGCAAGACCATCAAGAGCCATCGGCAGTTCAATAAATTCGATTCCTTTGTCGGCACATTTTTTGATTTCTTCCTCTCTGATGGTGCGAGAAGCCCCCGCAATCTCAAGGTTTCCGGCGCAAAACTTGCTAAACCCCCCGCCTGTGCCACTGGCAGCCACGCTGACTTGGGCATTGGGATAAAGTTTTTGGTATTCTTCGGCGACGGCGAGGGAAACGCTAAAGCCCACAGCACCACCATCGATACTGATTTGCTGTTCCTTCTCTCCTGAATTGCCACAACTCGTCATCAGGTTGCCCATGACGATGAGAGGGATTAGGTAAAACAAACGAGAAAATTTCATAGAATTTGAGTGTAACTTTGGAAAAATGAAAGTGAATTAGGCGTTTAGGTTCACAACTTTCCCTTAATTTGGTCAAAGATGGCACCCTTTGCAAAAAACTGCTCTTTGATCAAAGGCCACCCTCCTAAATCTTGAGCATTGAACAAAGTTTTAATTGGGGGAAATTGCACCTGTGCGCTTTGAGCGATAAAGGGATTGACCGAACGGTAGCCTAATTTGGCGAATTCTTGCTGAGCTTCGTCTGAATAGAGAAAATCGACAAAGGCTGCTGCCACTTCTCTCGTTCCATGCTTATCAACGTTTTTATCAACTATTGCCACGGGATTATCGATAGAGATATTGAGGGGAGGAACAAAGTAACTGGTTTTTGGTTGGTTCGTTCCAGCTAAAATCACTTCATTTTCATAGGTGATTAAGGCATCTCCCTGACCTTGTTGGAAGAATAAGTTGCTGGCTTCGCGGGCATCTTTGGTTAGGGTGGGAATCTTTTTATAGACTTTGCCCACAAAATCAAGGGCTTGTTGAGGTTCGCCTCCTTCTTGGGTTACTGACCCCCACAGACCTAAAAATTCCCAAACGCCAATACCCGATGTTTGAGGATTTGCTGCAATCACGTTTACATCTTCATTGGCTAAATCTGTCCAAGTTTGAATATTTTTGGGGTTGCCTTCTCGGGTGACAATTGCCGCCACAGAATGACTAACTACTCCCCGTCTAGGAACTCTGTCCTCCCAGCCAAAATTAATCAAACCAGCTTCTTCGATGCGAACCACATCTAATGGGAGGGCAAGATGCACCACATCGGCTTCTTGTTTGCCAGCAATGATATCGTCGGTTTGCGCTAAAGACCCGCCATAACTGCGTTCAAAAATGACGTTTTGGTTGTGCTCTTTCTTCCACTTTTCAATAAATTTAGGGACGATTTGGTCATGGGCCGCTTTCGTCACTGAGAAGGAAACTAGGTTGAGCTTGACCTCGCTTTGATTGGCCCCACTCGCGGCAGAGCAAGCAGCAATTGACGCAGTTAGAATTATACCTAGTAAAAACAAGACGATGTACGCTTGGACTGAGCGTCCTAGATGCTGGGCTTTTTTGAGAAATTGCCCTGAGAATCGCACCAATTGGGAACTGGCTGCGATCGCAAATTTTAGAGACTGAACGATCGAAGTCACTGAATTTTGCCAAATTTGTTGTTGATTCACCGATACTTTTTCTTTAACTACGGTATTTCTATCAAGCTTTCGTAGTTACTCTGAGGAGTATAAAGTCATCAAATTAGAGTCTTCAGTTTTTTAATATTTTCTTAATAAATCGTCTTAACCTAGCGCTACCATGACAAAGAGTCCAAACTCACACCCGCCCGCCGTGCTCGCTAAACAGTTAGAACTGACTAACTTTAAAAACCTGGAGGCAGAGCCTCAAGAAATGGGTTCCCCGGTAGAACTTGGGAACGAGAAACCAACAAAAAAGCACCTTAAAAAAAGTGCTTTCATGAATATAGAACTTTCCGTGTCTGACGAAACTTTTACGAGTAATTCCGAGGAGTGCGCGCACCGGCAGATGCTCCTACCATAGAAGCAACTAAACCCAATAGTGAGCCGAACAAAAACGACCAACCAGCTTTCGCGGCATTACCAGCAATATTGCGAGCATCCTGAGCAGATACGTTAGGCGCTTGGTTCGGCAAATCGACCCCGCCCTGCTGCGCTTGATTAATTGCTTCTCCCGCATTCGCAGCTATTACACCAAAAGTACCGGCCACGCCATTTGCTAACAGCCAAGAGCCAATTGTTAAGGTAGTTGCCCACAAAATTGCTCCGTTCAAAAGCGCTGTGTTGCGATTCATCGGCCCGCAAGCGCGAGCAGTTACCCAACCGCCAACGGCCAAGCTAATTAACAAACTGATAATTGACCAAATTCCGACGCCGGCACCCACGTCGCCTGAAATAGTGCGCGGAGCTCCTGAACCAGCAATGCTGCTCAACCCGATCGCAGCGCCCAATGCACTTAACACCAGTTGTGTGCCGATCGCAATTACCAAACCCGAAAAAATCGGACCCCAACGTACTCGATCGTGGTATTCCATCATTGAATTCACAACTACCGGTTCGGTACCAACGTTATCTACAGGTCTATTTACGTATGACATAGGTTTTTCTTTCCTCTGAGAGTTGCTTTAATTTTTAAGAATCTTTCACCTAAGCATTGATTGTGGCTGAGATTGATAAAAACTATATCTGCCTGGGGAAATAACCAGTCTCTATGTCTGAAGAAAGAAACGAAAAAGTCATCAGCCCTCAGCCAGTCGCTATTAGCTAATGACTGATGATTGATGACTGATGAGTGATGAATATTTTATCCCGTTAGAAAAGTTCGCGGACGTATACAGGAAATGCGGACGTATACAGAAAATACAGCTTAACGCAATCTTACAGCCGTTCCAACGGCAGTAATCAGCAGCAAAGCCCCGCTAGAGTCTAAATTAATCGTGCCGGTGTCTACTTCCACCCCGATTACGGCATTGGCGCCCAGGCGCTGGGCCCGTTTTTCCAGTTCCGCGAGGGCATCTCGCTGTCCTTTGAGAAACACTTCCTCGTAACTGCCGGTGCGCCCGCCGATGATGTCGCGAATGCCCGCGAAGAAATCTCGCAGGGCGTTGGTGCCGTAGACAACCTCAGCAGTTACTATTCCCAGGTAAGATTGAATTTCTGCTCCTTGGATGATATCAGTTGTTGTTACAATCATCAGTTGGCCTCAGTCGCGAAAATTTTGAGTGGGTCTTGTTCTGTAGATTTACTACATCTCGCCCCTCAAAGATTCCTGGTAAACCATAAGTTGTCAGCTTGCTAAGCTGACAGCAACTCGCTCTTTCATTCCACACACTCTTTGAAACAAATGGCCGTGCACAAACAAAGTCTCTTGGTATTCAGTACGTTGCTAGTAGCAGGATTCGCTGTCGCAGCGCCGCAGATAGCGCTCTCAGCAGAAAAATCAGTTCAAGTCAACCCTCAAAACAATTCAAATTTAGATGCTCTGCTGCGACAAGGGCGCGAGTTTGTAGATTTAGGAGACTACAGTAAGGCGATCGCCATTTATCAGGAAGCGGCGCGTTTAGATACGGAAAACCCCCGCATTTTTTCTGGTATTGGCTATTTAGAAGCGCGTCAAGGCAACTATCAAGCCTCAGTAGAATTTTACCAACAAGCGATCGGTCTGGAACCGAACAATGCTGACTTCCAATACGCATTAGGATATGCTATGGCGAATTTACAAAACTATCCTGCAGCAGCCACAGCTTATCGCCGCGCCGCTCAGCTCGATCGCAAAAATGTTAATGCCCGGATCGGTCTCGGAGTGGTACTCTTTCAGCAAAAAGATTACAGCGGTGCTTTTAAAGCATACCAAGAGGCGATCGCCCTCGATCCGAAAAATTGGCAAGCTTATTCTTCAATGGGTTTAGTATTGATCCAGCAGGGAAGTTTTGCCAGTGCTGTCACCGTACTCCAACAAGCAGCCGAACTCGCTCCCAAACAAGCAGGTGTCCAGTTAAAATTAGGCACTGCTTTGCTGCGTGCCGGCTATACTTCCGAAGGGCTAGCAGCTTTTGAAGAAGCTGCCAAATTGGAGCCCCGCAATCCAGAAGTTCAGCTAGAAATTGGCGAACTTCTCCAGGCTCAAAACGACTTCGACGGAGCGCTGGCAGCTTATCAGCGGGCTATTGCGGTGCGACCTAATTTAGTGGAAGCACACGCAGGAATTGGGGAAATTCAACTGGAAAAACAAGATTTTTTAGGAGCGATTACCACTTTTGGGCGAGTGATTAAGCTCGATCCAAACCGGGCAGAAGCTTATTACAATATGGGTAAGGCACTCAAAGCGCGCGATCGCAAATCCGAAGCAATTGAAGCTTTTCAACAAGCCCTCGACACTTACCGCCAGCAAGGCAACAATGATGGTGCACAAAAAGCTGAGGCAGCATTGCGGGAGCTGAAGTAATATTTCTCAATTTACTAATTGGTAATTGGTAATTGGCAATTGGCTATTAGCAATTGGTAATTTGCTAGCAGTTTTGAGTGTTGAGTAAGTAATTTTCGTAAGGCTTAACTCCTGACAATCGCAGCCTTGCGAGGAAAGAAGCAATCTCAAAACTGTTTCTATTCCCTATTCCCTATTCCCTATTCCCTATTCCCTCTTTCCTCTTCCTTCGTCTAGTTAATTTTTTAATTGGTCGCAGAGCAACGCGGCTAAATGCAGTATAATCTTGGCGCGATTTTAGAACGGCGATCGCTCTGTAAGTTTAAGAAGAAATAAGGGCGATCGCACAGTAGTATTTGGTAAAAGCTCCATCTTTTGTAAGATGTTAAAACAGCTTCCTGAATGGGAATCTATTTCTATTGATAGAGACTTGCAACTTGTTAACATTTGTAAAATAAGCAAAATATCCCATCCCCAGAGCTTCATCTATGCAAACGTATGACGTGATTATCATCGGCGCAGGTCACAACGGACTGGTATGTGCGTCTTATCTCCTCAAAGCTGGATATACCGTCCTTTTGTTAGAAAAACGTTCGGTTCCCGGCGGCGCGGCAACTACTGAAGCTGCGATTCCCGAATTGCCGGATTTTAAATTCAATATGTGCGCGATAGACCACGAATTTATCCATTTAGGGCCAGTTGTAGAAGAATTAGAACTGGAAAAACACGGTTTAGAATATCTTTTCTGCGATCCAGTTGCCTTTTGTCCGCATCCCGACGGCAAATATTTCTTAGCGCACAAATCTGTAGAAAAAACTTGTGCTGAAATTGCCCGCTACAACGAGCGCGATGCTAAAAAATATGCCGAATATACAGACTTTTGGCAGCGGGCGTTAGGTGCAATGGTTCCGATGTTTAATGCGCCACCAAAATCCATCATAGATATTCTGGGCAACTACGATATTGCAAAGATCAAAGATTTATTGTCAGTCATCGGTTCCCCCGACAAAACGCTGGACTTTATTCGCACCATGCTCACCAGCGCTGAAGACATTGTAAACGAGTGGTTTGACGAGGAATTTATCAAAGCACCCCTCGCAAGATTCGCCTCAGAACTCGGCGCCCCTCCTTCGCAAAAAACCTTGGCTGTAGGCGCAATTATGCTGGCAATGAGGCACAATCCCGGCATGGCAAGACCGCGCGGAGGGACGGGTGCATTAGTGCAAGCGCTGCTTAATGTAGTGAAAAAATACTCGGGTGTGGTACTTACCGACCAGCACGTCGAGAAAATATTAGTTGATGACGGTCGCGCTGTGGGAGTTCGAGTTGCCGGTGGCACGGAATACCGCGCTACAAAAGGTGTCATTTCTAATATTGATGCTAAGCGCTTGTTTCTGCACTTAATGGACTCGAGCGATGTTGACAGTGCCGACCCGGATTTGCGGGATAGATTGGAGCGCAAAATTGTTAACAACAACGAGACTATTCTCAAAATAGACTTAGCTCTCAATGAAGCGCCTAGATTCGAGCGCTGGAATCATCGGGACGAATATTTAATCGGGTCGGTTTTAATTGCAGACTCGGTGAGACACGTTGAAATCGCTCACAGCGACCCTTCAATCGGCAGAATTCCCGACTCAGACCCATCGATGTATGTAGTGTTTCCGACGGTACTAGACCCGTCAATGGCTCCCCCCGGACATCATACGGCTTGGATTGAATTTTTTGCTCCTTACATGATCGAAAATGCTGAAGGAACCGGCCAACACGGTACGGGTTGGACGGATGAGCTGAAAAACAAAGTTGCCGATCGCTGCATTGATAAATTAGCAGAATACGCCCCCAATATCAAAAATGCAATTATCGGCCGCCACGTGGAAAGTCCGGCGGAATTGGGAGAGCGTTTGGGGGCTTTGAAGGGAAATTATTATCACGTTGATATGACGCTAGATCAGATGATATTTTTCCGTCCTTTGCCGGAGTTGGCGAATTACAAAACGCCGATCGACGGTTTGTTCCTCACCGGGGCGGGAACGCATCCGGGCGGATCGATTTCGGGTATGCCGGGACGCAATACTGCTCGCGTTTTCATGCACTCGCAGCAGCCTTTCGCCCAGACTTTCGCAGATGCGGCTAATACTCTGAAAGCGAAGGGTAAGTCGGTATTTCGGAGTAATGAGAAGTAAGATTTTTAGCAACCGCAGATGAACGCAGATAAACGCAGATGAATCACATCTGCGTTTGTTTGTATTGATTTATAAGTGTCCGAGTGCGAGAATTTTTTCTGGTTGATTCCCTGTGAAAGGAAAACGGCGGGCGATCGCCCTCAATACCTTTTCTAAATCTTGTGCATCTTTCGCGATCGGTGGCGGCGGTTCCCGTTCCATCAAACCTGTTAGATTTTGCATCACAGAGCATATTCCATCGATAAAATTTTCAATATTAGAAGAACAAGTTAACGGTGAAGCCATTTTTTAACTTAGCGTCACCGCCAAAACTCTAATGACAGCAGAACAGGCAAGTCGCTGGTAGAAGTCGCTCCCCATCTGCGGATCGGGGCGATCGCCGCCGATCCCCCAGCATCTTGCATTCTCCTCAATTCATACTTTATGCGGATGAAAACGCTGGCCCCAAGTTGAGAAACTGAGAAGTGGCGTTACCCTTTTTTTAGCGATGGCAAATCGAGTGTTGATTGTCGGCGGGCGGGGACGGATTGGCAGCAGCGTTGCCCAAGACCTTGTTACCCACACCGACGCGGAAATTACTGTTACCGGACGCAATTCTGAAGCCTCTATTGGACCGGGATTGCCGCCGGATAGGGTGCACTATCTAGCTTTAGATTTAGCAGACAGTGCAGCGCTGCACCAAGCGGTTTCATCCTCTAACCTCGTCGTTCACTGTGCCGGGCCTTTTCACTACCGAGATGCTAGTGTACTGAAAACTTGCATAGAAGCAGGTGTTAATTATACTGATGTCAGCGACAGCCGCAGTTTTACTCGCAGAGCTTTAGAATTGCGCGAAACTGCTAAAAACTCCGGGATTACGGCTATTATTAATACGGGCATTTTCCCCGGTGTGTCTAATAGCATGGTGCGCCGAGATGTAGAACAATTAGATGAAGCAGAAGACATCCATTTGAGTTATGTAGTCGGAGGTTCTGGCGGTGCTGGTGTTACCGTTATGAGAACCACTTTTTTAGGTTTGCAAACTCCTTTTGAGGTTTGGGAAGAGCGCAAGTGGCACCAAGTAAAACCCTACAGTAATCGCGAAACAATTGAATTTCCCGCGCCCTACGGTAAAACAGGGGTTTACTGGTTTGATATGCCGGAAGCAATCACTTTGCCCGACACATTCGCCGTCAAATCAGTTGTGACTAAATTCGGTACGTCTCCCGACCTTTACAATCACCTTACCTGGTTTGTTGCCAAGTATTGGCCCGCTAGCTGGCTCAAAAATAACTCCGTGATTGAATTTCTCTCCTACGTCAGTTACGGGATGACCAGTGTTACTAATAGTTTTAGTGGGGTTGGTGTAGCTGTGCGATCGCAAGTGACCGGTCTCAAAAACGGTCAACAGGCTAAAGTTTGCTCGACAGCGATACACCCCAATGCTGCCGCCGCTACTGGCATCGGTACTGGCAGCATCGCTCAATTAATGTTAGAAGGTAAACTGGAAAAACCGGGCGTTTGGTCGGTGGAACAAGCTCTTTCTACTGAGCTATTTGAACGAGCTATGCAGAATCGGAACCTCAAGATAGAGCAGGTTGTTTTGTAGTTTTATCGGTTGTTTTTTGCAATTTGCATCTGTTTGGTAAATGAGTTTTTTTGACGAACCGCAAAGACGCAAAGGACGCGAAGAAAGAAAGGAGAAGAGTAAAGGTTCGCAATTGATGGGAGAACACCTAGATAGGGTTCGCCGCAGAAATTGCGATCGCACCTCATAGGAGATGAGTTCCGCTTGTATAACTAATCTATCTTTTGGTAGAAGTAATAATAACAAGCAGGCGCTTAAGATTATGGAAGGTCACGGGAAACATCCCTTTTGGCTCGCTCTAGATGCGGTAGCTGCGACAAAGATTGCGCTTGAACCAAGGTTGTCAATGTGCGATCGCAGTGAAGAAGCGACAAACAACATAATTTTTGCGGAAAAATACGAGGAGAAGTTGATATGAAGCGGGTTTTAAAATCTCTCGGAAAAACATTGAGCCAAAGCATTTTGCTGGTCTGTACCCTGGCTTTCATTGGTCTGCTAAATCTAGCGGTAGTACCCAGTCAGGCTGCTTACGCAGGTCAAGACAGAACTCAGGCGCCGCCGGAAGCTAAAATGACTGACCCTGCAGAAAGTTTCGAGGATCTGAATCCCCAAGCCGCTTACGATGAAATAGTCAAAACTTCTCAAAATCCTGCAAAGGTCGAGAAAGCTTACGACGAAAGCTTAAAGGAGTACAAGGGAGAGCACCCGCAAGAAGGCATAGTTCAAAAAGCTGAAGATTTGATCGAAAAGGTCACGGGCAACTAATAAATCAAGAGATTTATATCTAACTCAAGTTGCTGGTAAATAAACAGCTTCGGTGATTACAGAAGTGAGCCGATATCAGAACTCACTAGAACATAATTATCTAGGGTGCGCCTTGGCGCACCTTATCGCTTGAGAGTAGCGTCTAAAAATACATTTTGAATCCACAAATATTTTATCAAATATTTTATCATTTCCTTTCTTTTAAAGCTAGCAGCTTCATCCTTAAGGCAGATGAAAAGATATGAATTTAAAAGGTAAATTTAATCATAGTTACAGTTAGATAAAAGGAAAAAAAATATCATGAGCGATGACAAAAAAAAGGTACATGAACCTGATGCTAACCTCGACCCGCTTTCGGGGGAAACAGGGGCTCATCCAGTGGGAACGGGTATTGGTGCGGCGAGTGCCGGTGCTGCCGGTGCTGCCATCGGCGGTGCCATCGGCGGGCCTGTAGGAGCAGTTGTAGGCGCTGTTGTGGGTTCGTTTAGTGGCGGTTTGGTGGGCAAAGGTGTGGCCGAGGCGATCGACCCCACGGTAGAAGATGCTTACTGGCAAAGCAACTACAGTTCCCGTCCTTACGTGGACACTAGCGCGACTTACGAAGACTATCAGCCTGCATACCGCACGGGTTATGAGGGATACAGCCGCTATGGCGCTACTGGTAAGAAATACCACGAGATTGAACCGGATTTGCAGCGCGATTACGAAACAAATCGCGGTAAGTCTAATGTGGCTTGGGAAAAAGCTAAGCACGCCACCCGCGACGCTTGGGATCGGGTGGAACGGGCTGTCCCTGGCGACATTGACAAAGACGGCCGCTAAGGGCTGACACCAAGTATTTCTCAGTCTTGAAGACATACAAACTCAAGCATTCCGGTTATTTTTAGCCGGGTACCGGAATGGAGCGAAGTGTTTGATAAAAAAAAACCCGGCTGCTGCGCCTTGGACTGTTGTTGATAGATGGCACAGTTTTTAACGCGAGTTTAGCAAAGTTTTTGGGGATTTTCAGCCCCTCTCTACATCGGAGAGGGTATTTTTATGCTCCCTTGAAATCGCATTTTTCAGCAGGCTTTTTATTTGACAGGACTGTTCGCTGTGAGAACTCGCTAGAGACGTAGAGGGTTTGCTCTGCGGGACGATCGCACTCCTAATAAACGCTTTGTTACCAAATCGGGATGCTTCCGTTTGAGATTAACATTTTTTTTTGACTATTAGCCTTAAAATTAAACTTATTCAGGACTGAGACATCGATAGCGATAAGCTTTCTTCAATCGGAGCCGGATCGTAAAGCGTCGGTGGCTTCAAGTCCGATAATTGTTAATCTAAATCCTCTCATTCAAAATTGGTATTACTTGTGGATGAAATGTTGGAAAGAGCTTGGACACTCAAGCAAAATTTAATTGATTTTGTGCTGGATGCTGAGGGAGAGTTGGCGGTAGCTTTGGAAGCTTATGCTGCTGCTCGATCGACCGGCGAGCGCTACGATATTGCTCAGCAAAATCAAGTGATTGACAGTTTTACAGTCGAAGGTAAAGTCGGAGACAAAACGCCGATCGACCTATTTGTCGAAAGTCAGCCGGATTTAACCGAGAGCGATCGTAGCTTGCTCGAAAGTTGGGAGCACAGAAGCTTCACGGGCTTATTTGAAATCACTCAACTTTCCCCCGACAAGTTTGAACTGATGAACTGGCTGACAGCAAAGCACTACGTTGTCAAGCCGAACAGTCCTAATTTTCTAGCAGAAATGTCTCGCTTTAAGTTAGGAGAAATCTTGCTGGCTCGGATTGCTCCCCTTACCGATGACTGGTGGATACTTTCGAGCTCTCCCATTATGAAGGGGAAATTGGGTAAGCCGAAGTTGGCGGTGGCGATCGGCAATTTCAAGCAAAATCAGAAAAAGAACCTATACAGCGATGCGCCCGAATTGTTAGAGCAAGCTTGGCAGTCAGTAGAAAAGTACCATGAAGATTTTACCGAATTTTTTGGCAGTGAGGAAGTAACGCTATCGGGATATCACTTAAATAAACAGTTGGCTGAATTTCAGGAATTCATTACTAAAAAACGCCTAGCTGATATCGGCGTTGATGGAAGTAAATCTCTGGCGGATATCGTTGAAGATGCCGGAGTGGATCGAGAAGAAGTCAAAGCAGCAGCAATCGCGGCGGCAGGTGCCGATGCTAACGCAGTTGAGGTAATGCTCGACAGCAATGCTAGTTCAAAAATGGTAATGCCGAAAGTCGAATTGCCCGATCGCTTCAAGAAAGCCGAACAGGTGACAGCACTTTCTCATCCTCGCTGGGGACAAACCTTTTTGTCTACTTACGCTCAATTTACTGCACTGCTATCTGCCGAAGACTTTTCAAGCGTTCCCGGTTACGAAAAGCTGGTGCGTAACTATCTCGAAGATCCTGCAATTAATGCCTGGATTTGGCAGCGGTTAGCTAAAGTTAATGCAGCGAAATTAGAACAAATTTTGCAAACTGTATTGCAGCGGACTAATTTTCAGATCGATCGCGATTTAGATGCCCTGCTGCAAGAGTTTAAAAAACCCTTAGAACCCGAACTCCCGGAAATTGCCAGCGTTCCCGTGCACCTGCACAACTTATTTCAGGAAGCTTTAGGCGAAGTTAATAAGTCAAAGTCTAAACCGCAGGAGAAAAAGAAAAGCTCTAAAGGCTTTAAATCCTAAGCAAGTAAGTTCGTGGCATACTCCTACACGCTATGGTATCGCATACAGTGTAGGCTGCTCACCAACTCCACCTCATGCTATGGGCTAACGCGCCGGCTTTGCCAAGGGATACTCGATGAGATTGCCACAGCCAAGGGAAAGCAGGAAGAGAATGGCAATTTCAAGTGCCAGTGCGATCGACCCTAGCCATTTTATTTTGGGCGCGTTAGTCTGCATCCCTCAGATAATAAACCATTAAACAAGCTCACAGCTAGCTGTGAGCTTATGGCCCGGTAATATTACTCAAATAGCTTTGCAGTCAGGACTTTAGTTTTTCTTCACCGCGATCGAAAGAACTGAAGTCCTCACTACAAACACTTTTTTTAATCTTCAACTCGTCGGACAGCCATGCGTTGCAGTGGCAGGCTGAGTATGCTAGAAGCAGTCAACAAGTAAGAAAGAACCGTAGTCAGCTTCAAACTGAGCAATAACCAGCTATCCTCTGGTAGGTGAAGTTTCAGCCCGAAAAAAGAGATGCAGTACACTATCCAGTAAGTAAAGCTCATCTTGATTAGGATTTCTTCGCTCAAAGTGCGATCGTCCGTTGGCTGCGAGTTGCGATTATCACCCAGCAGGACTAGACCCGCAATAGAAGCCACAAAAGAAACCATAACGAGATAGTCATGCCAGTTAAGCTCAACCATTTCTAAACTCCGCTTTTATCCGAATTTTTGGAATCAGACATCAGTCTAAAGGATAAGTTTTCCCGGTCAAAGCAATAGTTACAAATTGAAACAGCCGCAGTTACAAATCGCAATGAAAATCAACCGCAACCACCAGCCACAGGCTCGTTTAGTCAGCCGCCAAGGACAATTCCCCTTAAATATTGTCAAGTTGGGAGTACCGCGCCTGCATTTTGCCGACCTCTACCACAGGCTGCTAACTCTTTGTTGGCCGCGATTTTTCATGCTCATTTGTCTCTCCTATATAGTCACAAATTCTTTATTTGCCTTAGCTTACTTGGCGGGAGGAGATTGCATTGCTAACGCGCGGCCGGGTTCTTTCCAAGATGCCTTTTATTTCAGCGTGCAAACAATGGCGACGATCGGCTACGGCTCTATGTATCCGCGCACGGATTACGCTAATACTATAGTCGCGATCCAAGCGCTTTTTGGTTTGTGGGGAGTGGCGATGGTGACGGGACTGGCTTTTTCGAGATTTTCCAGACCAACAGCTAGAGTTATCTTCAGCCGGGTAGCTGTGATCGCTCCTTTCAACGGCGTTCCGACTCTGATGTACCGCACTGCAAATCAGCGTTTTAACCAAATTTTAGAAGCGCAGCAGCGAGCTACTTTGATCCGCAACGAGGTAACAGCGGAAGGAGAATTTATGCGGCGTTTTTACGATTTGCAATTAGTGCGAAGTCACTCTCCGGTTTTTGCCTTAACTTGGACGGTTATGCACGCCATTGAGGAGAGCAGTCCTTTGTACCAACTTACTGCCGAAGACTTGATGGAACAGCAAGCAGAAATTGTAATTACTTTAACAGGAATTGACGAAACTGTTTCGCAAACTATTCACGCGCGACATTCTTTTGTAGCCTCGGAAATTATGTGGGATATGCGATTTGTAGATATTCTTTTGAAATCGGCGACGGGAGGGCGGGTGGTTGATTATACTCGGTTTCACGATGTGAAGCCTGTGGAAGAAAAGTTGTGAGTATAATAGTGCTAGAATACCTCTAGGACGACAAAAGTTGATATTTATGACTTCAGTTACTACGAAGATGACACTCAAAGAATTGCAACCGCAACTCTTGGCTTTAACTCCCGAAGAAAAGGCTCAAGCTATACAATTCCTCGCCCAAAGTTTAAGCAACTTTTGGCCGGGAATTCAAAAGACTCCCGGTGTCATGGGCGGAGAAGCCTGTATCCGAAAAACTCGGATTCCTGTTTGGCTGTTGGTAAGTTATCGCCGTCAAAGTGCCACCGATGCTCATATTTTAGAAGGTCATCCCGATCTGAGTGCCGCAGATTTGGTGAATGCTTTTAGTTATGCTGAGGCATATCCTGATGAGATTGAAAGAGCCATTCGAGAACAGGAAGAGGCATAAACTGTGGCGCGTCTTTATGCAGATGAACAATACCCGTTTCCTGTTGTAAAATTACTGCGTAATTTGGGCCATGATGTCCTGACAGTTCAAGAAGCGGGAAAGGCTAACCAAAAAATTCCGGATGAAGAAGTTCTAGATTTTGCTATTAGCAATAATCGTGCAGTATTGACATTAAATAGACCTGATTTTATTCGACTGCATAGGTTTAACTCTGACCATACGGGCATAATTGTCTGCACAAACGACCAAAACTGGGAACGGCTGGCTGTACGCATTAATGAAGCTATTTCTAATCTAGAAACACTGAGAAGTCTACTGATTCGAGTTAATCGGCCGTCGGAGTGAGTATAACAGCCGCAGAAGGAATCAATTCGTATAGCAGCTATCGCACAAAGTATTAAAATAAACAAAATACTCCTCGTACTATGCGAATAATTCATACTGCTGACTGGCATTTAGGGCGACGTTTTCGAGGGATCGATCGCACTTTTGAAATTGCGATCGCCCTCGAACAGATTTTGAAGCAAGCAAAAGCCTTGGATGTCGATGCTGTACTCGTTGCCGGTGACATTTTCGACGTGCCCAACCCGCCCGCTTACGCCGAACGCATTGCTTATAACTTTTTCTGCGAACTCCAAGCGGCAGGAATTCCCGCAATTGCGATCGCCGGTAATCACGATTCGGCATCCCGCATCGACAGCATCGCGCAATTGCTTTCCCTCGCCGGTGTTCGCGCTTTAGGCAAACCCAGGCTTTCTGCAGACGGCGGCACAATTACTCTTAATACAAAAAGCGGTAAACTTTGCGTGGGAGCGATGCCTTTTGCTTCCGAACAAAGACTGTTAGATGCTAATTCTCTCTGGCAGTCGGGCGATGCCGATCGTCGCAAAGATTACCGCGAAATAGTAGCATACTTACTCGAAGATTTAACCAGGGATTTTAGAGACAATACTGTCAATATTCTCATGGGACACATGAGCATTGACGGCGCTCGATTGGCAAAATCCGAAGTTGCTTATTACACGCGAGAAAAATACCTGCTCTCATCGCAAACTCTGCCGCCGGAAGCTCAGTATGTTGCCCTCGGACACATCCACATTCACCAGCGGATTTCTGAGACTTCTCCCGCTTATTATTCCGGTTCTTTGATTCAGTTAGATTTTGGAGAAGCGGAACAGGAAAAAGGATTTTGCTTGATAGAAGTTGAGCCGGGAAGTCAGGCAAAGGTGGAATTTAAGCCTGTGGCTTGCCACAAGCCGTTAAAAGTGCTTAAATGTCATAACGACAATCTCGATGAAACTTTACAAGCTCATCAGTATCATCCGGGTTTCTTGAAAGTAATTGTAGAACTGGACAGTCCGCAAATCGGACTTGCCGATCGAGTGCGCCAAATTTGTTCTCAAGCGCTGTTAATTGAACCGCGCTATCCAGATGCAGCGCTAGAAGCAACAGAAATAACTAATATCGATCCCAATAATTTCGATCCTGCAGCAGAGTTTTGCAACTATTATCAAAACCGCTTGGGAACGACACCGAAACCGGCAGTATTGGAGGAATTTAAAAATTTGTACAAGAAGTTTAAGGAAACAGTTAACAATTAAATGCGTAAAAAGATACAATAACTTCCAGGCTCCGTCTGGAAATATCCAGAGGCTCTGCCTCGCGCTTAAATAGGAAAATTGGAGGCAGAGCCTCTGGATATGCGTTACCAGGCAAATAGGAAAATTCGAGGCAGAGCCTCCCGATCTGCATTACCAGGCGGAGCCTGGTAAAGAGTAATACAATCTAAAACCCCAAATCCTAAAACTAAAATTAGTATGCGTCCACTCGAACTTATTCTCGAAGGATTTACCAGCTTCCACCGCGAACAGCGTTTAGATTTTTCTCAACTCGATTTGTTTGCAATTACTGGTGCTACAGGTGCGGGAAAATCTTCACTGTTAGATGCCATGACTTACGCTCTTTTTGGCACGACAACTCGCAGCGGGAAACAAGTAAGTGATTTGGCGAGTCAAGGCAGCGAAAATTTAAAAGTGCAGTTGCGTTTTGCTGTGGGTTCGGCACAGTATCGGGTGACGCGAAGGTGGCGTTTCCGTCCAAAATCTCCGGAAAATAAGGTAATTTTGGACAACTGGCAAAATGGTCAATGGGAAACTTTGGGGACGAGTATCGTTGCTGTTCAAAATACCATTGAACAGATTTTAGGAATGGATTTTGATACTTTTACGCGAGCAATTGTTCTGCCTCAAGGCAAGTTTGATGAGTTTATTAAAGGGGATACATCAAAACGCCGGGAAATTTTGCGGCAGCTAGCGGGATTTGAGATTTTTGAACAGATGCGCAAGGAAACCAATGAACTCGCAAAGTTGCTGAAACAGGAACGGGAAATGGTGGAAAGGCAGCTAGCGGATTTGAGTGCGCCGACGGCTGAGGAGGTGGCTCAAAAACGATCGCAACTTTTGATTTTAGAGCAGCAGTTGCCCCAGTTCGATCGCGCTGTGATGAAAGCTCAGAAGGATCTAGATGAAGAGGAACAGCTATTTTCGCAAATAGCTCGCTGGCAAGAGTTACAACAACAACTGGTCCAATTAAATGCTAATTCGACTGAGGTTGCAATTTTAGCACAGCGTTTAGACAGAGCGCAAGCTGCCAATCATTTACAGGGAGATTGGGCTTTAGTGCGATCGGCTCGCAGTCAGTATGAAAGTGCCGAAAGTGCCTCGGTGGCAGCGCGCAAGCAGTTAATTAAAGCTCGCTCTGAGCTGGCAGTAGAGCAGCAGCAACTTGACGCGGCAAAAGCGAAAGAAGAGGTGCTAGCGCCACAAATTAAGGCTCGCGAAGATGCTTTAGCTGCTGCTAAAGTATATGAAGAACAGCGCGCTCAATTAGAAAAAGAAGTTACACTTGCCCAAAAAATTCAACAGGAAAAACTCCGCTTTTTTCTGGCAGCAGATAAAGACCTGCAAGCTGCTAACACTAAAATTCAAGGCGCGGGTTTTCGAGTTACTCAAGCAGCGGCACAACTCGAACAGTATGCGCCGGGAGGAAAGCGTTTAGAGCAATTGCAGCAAATTGCACCCTTATTGATGGAATTGCAGCTAATTACCAAGCAGCAAAAGACTCAGCAAGAACAGTTGGAGAAATCTATTGCAGAGAAGGAAAGCGCTCAACAAAATTATGTGGAGGTTGCAACTAATTTAGAAGCAGCCGAAATCCGATTAAAAGAGTGCAATCGCGAGTTAGAAGCGGCCCAAACTGCTAATGCGGAAGCGGCACGTTTAGAGAGTGTTGCTGCTGTCAGAATGTCGCTGAATTCTGGCGATACTTGCCCGGTGTGTGGGGGGGTGCATCCTGAGAGCGATCGGCTCCCTCCTTTGCCCGATTCTAATATTGTCGATGTCGCTGGTTTGCGGCGGAAATTGGCGGATGCAAATCAGGTTTTTCAAGATGCTCAAAGGTTGGCTGCTGAGGGAAAAAGTGCAGTTTCAGCCTGCCGGCAAAAAGAGTCTGAAATTGCTCAAATGTTGGAATTAACTGCGAATAAAGTTGCTCAATTGCAGCAGCAAATCACTCAAGTGCTGGAAAATCCTCATTGGGAAAGCTTGGGGTTGCAGCAGGAGTTGGCAATCCTTAAAGAGAGCGATCGCCAATACCGCCAAACTGAACAGCAGTTCCAACTCGCATCATTGGAATATGATAATTTTCAACAAAAATTTAATTTTGCTGTGGCGACTCAAGCAGCTAAACAGCAGGAATATCAAGATGCGATCGCCGAATCAGACCGTCGGCAGCAGCAGTTGCAAAGTTGTGTCAATGCGCTCTATCAAATTACCGAATATCAACCTTATGCTAACTTAGCAAAAGTCTTAGAACAAGACAAGCAAGACTTGGCAAATCTGCTGAAAGTTGCCGAAAAATCATATCAAACGGCTCAAAATAAGGTTATTCAAGCTGCAGAGAGAGAGCAACAAGCTGGAGAAGCTTTTGGACAAGCCCAAGCCCAGAAACAGCAGTTAAACCTGGATTGGTCAGCAAAATTAACAGCGGCTGATTTCACAGAAGAGACATTTTTAGCAGCGGTTGCGACAGTTAAGGAACAATCAGAATGGGAAAATGCTATTCGCTCTCACCGGGAATCAAAAATTCAGTTAGAGACGCGGGCGAAAGATTTGAGCGAGGCGATCGCAGGCAGAACTACCGATGAGAATACTTTAGCACAAGTGCGATCGGCAAAACATACCGCCCAAGAAAACCTCAAACAAGCCAACAACAACCGCGCCGAACTTTTAGCTTGGATTCAAGTAGCAGCCCAAAATCTCGAACAAGCCGAAAGACTGTCACAGCAAATCACAAATTTCACAGAACAAGAGCAAACTTATCACACCTTAGCGCAGAACCTCAAATCCAACGAATTTCAATCATACATTTTAGAACATTTAGAAGCAGAATTAGTCGGAAGCGCCACCTTAATCTTGCAAGAATTAACCGAAAATCGCTACAAACTAATAAACCAAGACGGCGAATACTGGGTAGCAGATAATTGGAACGGCGGCGAAGCTAGACGAGTACGCACTCTTTCCGGTGGCGAAACCTTTGCCACTTCCTTATCAATGGCTTTAGCTTTGTCAGAAAAACTGTCTCAAGGAGCTCACTTGGGCAGCTTGTTTCTCGATGAAGGATTTGGTACATTAGATACCGAAACTCTCGAAAGCGTTACTCAAATTTTAGAATCTTTGCGGCAGCGAGACAGGCTGATTGGAGTGATTACCCACGTTCGAGAATTGGGCGAAAGATTGCCCGCACAAGTTAAAGTTTCTAAATCACCCCAAGGTTCTAAAATAGAAGTACATAGAGCCTGAAGTGAGAGGCGCGTGCGTGAAATAGTAAACTTGCTGAAGGACGTACATTATCACTAAACCTGCCCCTACAATTACCTATAATATATGATGAAAAATCACGCGACTCGAATGCAATCGGTACAGTCGCCAATAATTCCAGTAGTTGGCGAACTGATCCGCCAAAATCCGGGAACCATATCTTTAGGACAAGGCGTAGTTTACTATAATCCGCCACAAGAATCATTTGAAAAAATCCCCGAATTCTTTTCAAATCCCGACAATCACAAATACAAAGCCGTGGAAGGAATTCCACAATTACAAGATGCTATCGCAGCCAAACTAAAAACAGATAACGACATAGAAATTAACAGCAAAAACTGCATTGTCGTTACCGCAGGTAGCAATATGGGATTTACCAACGCCATTCTCGCTATCACTTCGGCGGGAGACGAAGTTATTATCCAATCACCTTATTACTTCAACCACGAAATGGCGGCAATTATGGCAAGCTGCCGACCTGTGATAGTAGAAACTGACGCCAATTATCAACTTAATATCGATGCTATAAAAAAAGCAATTACCGACAAAACGCGAGCCATAGTTACCATTTCCCCAAATAATCCCACTGGTGTTGTTTATCCTTCCGAAGCACTGCGGGAAGTTAACGAAATTTGTCGCCAGCACAACATCTATCACATCAGCGATGAAGCTTATGAATATTTTACTTATAACGGCGTCAAACACTGTTCGCCCGCCGCTTTTCCCCACAGCAGCGAACATACAATTTCTCTATTTAGCCTCTCCAAAGCCTACGGTTTTGCGAGTTGGCGGATCGGGTATATGGTAATCCCAGAACACTTGCTCGTTTCAGTGAGAAAAATTCAAGATACCATCTTAATTTGTCCCCCAGTAATTTCTCAGTATGCAGCCCTGGGAGCCTTGCAAGTTGGTAGAGGTTACTGCGATAATTATGTAAGGGCGATCGCATCTGTGCGACAACTCGTATTAGACGAACTCAATACCATCCAAAATTTGTGTACAATTTCCCCAGCCTGCGGAGCATTCTACTTTTTCTTGAAAGTTGATACTGAAATCGATACAATGGAATTAGTAGAAAAATTAATTCGCGAATATCAGGTAGCAGTGCTTCCCGGTACAACCTTCGGCATGGAGAGCGGCTGCTATTTGCGGGTTGCTTACGGTGCTTTGGAAAAAGCAACCGCCACCGCAGGTATTAGGAGATTAGTTAAAGGTTTGAAGACAATTTTAAACAAGTAAAATAGGAAAATTAAAAATGGTTGCCACTAACTTAAAAGCAAATACAAATATCCAAGATACCTCCGCTGCAAGACTGGCAGACTTGCGCGATTTGATGGCCGATTATGAATTAGATTGCTATTTCATCCCAGCGGTTGACGAACACTTAAATTTATCAGTTCCAGCAGCCAAGCAGCGGCGAGCTTGGATGTGCGGTTTTACGGGTTCCGCCGGTGATTTGTTGGTTGGTAAAGATGCCGCTTGGTTGTTTGTGGATTCCCGCTACTACGAACAAGCCGAATTGCAAGTCGATACTGGAATTATTCAAATATCGAAACTCGGCTTAGAAGGAAATTTAACCTTAATTGAAACTTTAGAAAAACTGGCTGTAGAATCGACCCAAAAATCTACGAAAATTCGCCTGGGTTTTGATCCGTTTACCGTAGCGACAGAGCAATATCAAAATTGGGTGAAAAAATTCGCGAATGCAGAGATTGAACTCATACCGATCCGGGAGAATTTGACAGACAAAGTGCGATCGCAAACTCCTTGGCAAACAGCAGAGACTTTACCCGCGATTGATGCAGAACCCATATTTAGCTTACCTGTATCCCTGACAGGAGAAACCGCCGCCGAAAAATTAGCCAGAGTCAGGGAAGCGATGCACAAAGCCAATATAGATGTGCTTCCGATTACCAACCTCAATCAAATAGCGTGGCTGTTCAATCTCCGAGGCTCGGATATTCCCCACATTCCCATTTTTATATCCTATGCCATTGTCACCACAGATTCAGCGTTTTTGTTTACAAATCCCGAACGAATTTCGCTAGAAATCAAGCAAGAATTGCGGGCGGATGTAACTTTGCTTCCCTACGCCGACTATCCGCATACATTAGAAACTTGCGTAAATTTGCCACATAAAGTTCGGGTACTTTTAGACCCGAAACACAGCACAGCAGGCACGTACCAGTTAATATTAAACCATCAAGAAGCGCAGTTTTACAACATCGAAATAGTTTTTGAGGCGCATCCGGTAGAAGGGATGAAAGCTCGCAAAAATCCCGTAGAAATCGAGCAGATGAAATCAGCCAATTTCAAAGCAAGTCGAGCGAAAACTTTGACTTTAAAGTGGTTGACTGAACAGCTAGAAAATGGTATGGTCTTGACAGAGTTTGATGTCAAAGAAAGCATCGAAAGATTTTACCAGGAAGAAACAGATTTTCAGACTTTAACTTTTAGAACGATCGCCGGTGCGGGAGCCAATAGCTCGATCGTACATTACGGAACCCCCAGCCCAGAAGTCACCTTAAAACCCGGAGAATTGCTGCTGCTTGACTCAGGCGCGCAATATTTAGCAGGTACAACCGACGATACGAGAACAATAAGTATCGGAGAACCGACGGCGCTACAAATAGAACACTACACAACAGTTTTAATCGCCCACATCAACTGTGCAATGCAGCAATTCCCCAAAGGAACAACCGGAGCGCAATTAGATGCGCTCGCCCGTGCGGTATTATGGCAAGAACAGCTAGACTACGGACATGGCACCGGGCACGGAGTCGGCGCATTTTTAGCCGGTCACGAAGGGCCAAACGGCATCAGCAAATCTGTGCAGTATCCCCTGGAAGCCGGAATGGTAACTAGCATCGAACCGGGATATTACGAACCGGGATGGGGCGGAATTCGCATCGAAAATCTCTATGTTGTCAGGGAAATGCCCTCAAAAAACGGTTCGGTTTGGTACGGATTTGAATCGCTGACGTATATTCCGTTTGAGCGCAAATTGATAAATGTCGATCGGCTGTCAAAGACTCAACTAGCATGGTTGAATAATTATCACGCTTCGGTAGTCGAGAAGCTGGAACCCGTACTTGATGCAGCAACAATTGAATGGTTGAAAAAAGCCTGCGCTGCGTTAGGTTAAGCCTTGTAATTTGTCGCACATTTAACTTGTGCAGCTATTCTTATTAAAACTCTTGTGGGGTGGGCACGCGAGCCCGCCCCAAAGGTACAAAATAGCACATATCAGATAGGGACACGGCACTGCCGTGTCCCTAATTTGTTTGATCCGATTAAAAACTGCTATAAAGCTGGTGACAGGATTTGAACCTGCGACAGGCTGATTACAAATCAGCTACTCTACCAACTGAGTTACACCAGCAGTGAAACTTAATATAGCAAACTTATAGTCATCAGCGCAACCCCCCCAGCCATTTTTTTTTCAAATTCGCCCAAAACCCCTCCCCGTAAGGGCAAAACCGAAATTGTCTGCCCATTGCCCATTAACTAATCGCACCGCCAAATCTTAATCGTCTGATCAGCGCTGCCGCTGGCGAGCAAATTGCCCGAAGGTGCGATCGCCACCGAGTACACCGTACCCGAATGTCCCTTCAGACTGCTCAACAACTCCCCCGTCTGCAAATTCCAAATATTAATCGTATTATCATCGCAGCCACTAACCAAAGTCAAACCGTCCCCACTGATAGCAACCGAATCGCCCCTACTCACATAATTCTGCAAAATATGCACCGCCTCATTCGTTCCTAAATTCGTTACACCCTTTCCCTTCGCATAATTAGTATTTAAAATCCGCAACAAACTGCCCGTGTGCAAATTCCGCAGCTTAATCGTATAATCATTGCTGACGCTAGCAAGAATCTGACCGTCTGGCGCGATCGCCACAGAATTCACCCCAACATTCAACCCCGAAAGAGTCCGCAGCAACTTACCGCTTTCCACATCCCAAACCTTGCTCGTCGCATCCGAACTGCCACTCGCCAATATTTTACCGTCCGGGCTAAAAACCACCGCATTCACATTGTCTGAATGACCCTTCAAAGTCCGCAGCAACTCACCACTCCGCAAATTCCACAGCTTAATCGTATTATCAGCACCGCCGCAGCTAGCAATTACCTGGCGCTTCGGGTTAATCGCCACCGAATTCACCTCCATAGAATGTCCCGGAAAAGTACACAGCAAATCACCGTTGTGCAAATTCCAAAACTTAATTGTTTCGTCCGAACTGCCACTGACCAACATTTTTCCGTCAGAGCTAATAGCAACCGAATTTACGCGATCGGAATGTCCCGTCAGAGTGCCAATTAATTCCGCCGTTTCTAAATTCCAAATCTTAATAGTTTTATCCCAACTACCGCTAGCCATAATTTTACCGTCAGGGCTAATCGCCAGAGAATTCACAAATGATGAATGTCCCGGCAGCGTATATACACACCGCCATTTCTGATGTTTTAATTTGTGAGCTAATTCCTTCACCCGCTTAGCTGCCGCCTCAGCTTCCTCTCTGCGTTTGAGTTCAGCCTCCTCCAAACGCTGGCGTTCCGCCTTAGCTTTCGCCTCTCGCAGCGCCAGCCGCCGCATCTCTCCCTTATAGACTATTCGCTGTTGCTCCTGAATTTCTTTAAGAGTTTCAATATACGGTTGGGCCCAATCTTTAGAAAACCATTCCTGAGCAAATTCCGCCTCTAATTTAAATAACTGAGGTTCGTGAGTAAAATCGATATTTAAATAATACAAATCAGCTAAAAAAGCCGCCAATAACTTGTGAATAGTCACAATTATTTGTCTAATAATCCGCAGACTCAGCTTTTTGTCTTTCCCCTCCGCCTCCAATTGGTGATAAACTTCTTCCCAATTCCAAGGCTGCATCGCCACTAGAGAAACGCTCTGATTGATGACTCCCCAAAAACCCACATGAAAATTAACTTCATAATCGCTGATATCGCTGTAAAGTATAGCTGTCGGTACGGGAGACAACACTGTCTGCAACCGCTCCACATCAATATCAGAAATCGCTTTTTTGAAATAGTCTCCGTAAAACTGAACCGGACACAACTCTCCATGGGGGGGGTAGTGTTGGTTCAAAAAAGCTCTTAACTTAGCCGGCAGCTCGATATTCAGATTGTGGCGGAACGAATCAGGGCAATCTTGGCTAATTTTTGCGGGAGCAACTAACAGCAGCAATCGGTGCTGCTGCTGCTGCAAAATCTGTTCAGTTTCCTGCCTGCTCAAATTAGAAAACCAGTTGTCCCTGTCCCAAATAGTTTGAATTTCGCTCAGCTTAACTCGAATTGCTTCTGATTGAAACTCCCGCATTAAGTCGCGACAAAGCCGGCTAATTGCCCGCTTATCTCTTACTTCTTGTGCCTTAATTCGATTAGCCCGTTCTTCCTTTACCCTTTCTTCTGCGCCGGCGAGGGCGATTAATTCTTGTTCTCTGGCCTGCTGACGCTGCAAATATTTCATTTGTGCTTTAATCCAGCGAGGGTCTTTTTTGATTTGCTGGTTTAAAGCTGAAGAACCAGAAGGTTCAATTTCTGCATAGCGTTCGTTGACAGCGCTTGCTCCCAATCTTTCTCCCAATTCAGAGGCTACAGGCTTCAACAGTTCAATTAGGGTGTCTGAGACTGGGCGGGGTAAGGACATACCAGTTAAAACTTTTTCTTAGTTAAGGACGATCGCGCGAGTCAGGCATATCTCGCTGGGGCGGCGACTCTTGGCAGGGCTATTACATTTGGGCGATCGGCCGATGGTAGTCGTAGGGCGTATCGTGCAGCCGCGCAAGTTGACCACCTTAACTCAATTATAGTATTTATACACTTTACATTTTACCCCAAATCTGGATCGAAAGCACCGATGGAAAAGACTTCAGGATATGCGATCGACCCTGAGTTCCTCCAATTCTTTTTTTTTGTTGCCTTTTGACTCGCTCTTGTCTATAATCGTACTTCACAACCATAATTACGGTATTCCGACCCAATAACCGTACTTTCTCTAGAGGAACAAATATAATGAGTCCGTGGCAACGCCTAAATCAACACCTTCGCTGGCGACAACAGTCATCAGCCAGCACAAATCAATCATTTACTGCCCTGAAAAGATTTGTGTCCCTATTTTTAGTCGGAATAACATTAAGTCTGGCCGTTGCATCCTGCGGCCAGGGAACCACCAACAACCCCGCAGCCACTCCAGGGGGTACTACTCCAGGCGGTGCTAGCCCAGCAGCCAACAAAGGCAACGTAGAATTAACCCTAGTATCCTTCGCCGTCACCAAAGCCGCCCACGAAGCGATAATTCCCAAATTTGTAGAACAGTGGCAAAAAGAAAAGGGTCAAACCGTCACTTTTAACCAAAGCTACGGCGGTTCCGGTTCGCAAACTCGGGCCGTAATTGATGGTTTAGAAGCAGACATCGTACACCTAGCCCTCGCCCTCGACACCGCAAAAATCGAAAAAGCCGGACTAATTCAACCTGGGTGGGAAAAAGAAGTTCCCAACGAAGGCATAGTCAGCAAATCGGTAGGAGCAATAGTTACCCGCGAAGGCAATCCCAAAGGCATCACAACCTGGGAAGATTTAAGCAAAGACGGAGTAAAAGTGATTACTGCCGATCCCAAAACATCAGGCGTTGCCCGTTGGAATTTCCTCGCACTTTGGGGCTCGGTTGTTAAAACCGGAGGAGACGAAACCAAAGCATTAGACTTGACTACTAAAGTCTACAAAAACGTCCCGATTCTGACTAAAGATGCCCGCGAAGCCACTGATGTATTTTTCAAACAAGGGCAAGGCGACGCCTTAATTAACTACGAAAACGAGATTCTTCTGGCAGGTGAGAAAGGCGAAAAACCGACTTATAGTATTCCCGAAGTCAATGTTTCGATTGACAATCCGATTGCCATTGTCGATAAAAACGTTGATAAACACGGTACTCGCGAAGTCGCCGAAGCATTTGTCAAATTTCTCTACACTCCAGAAGCTCAGCGAGAATTTGCCAAAGTAGGCTTCCGCCCAGTAGATGCGACAATAGCCGCAGAACCAGAATTTGTCAAAAAATATGCCCCCATCAAAACCCTATTTACAGCTCAAGACTTAGGAGGTTGGGGAGATATTCAGCAGAAATTCTTCGATGACGGAGCTGTTTTTGACAAAATCCAAGGTTCAATTAAACAGTAAAAAAACAGAATGCCCAGAGCCCCGACTTCCCGGAAGTTGTCGGGGCTCTAAAAGATTCACTATTCTTGACAACTCAAAACTATTCACTTATGGCTGTATCATCTCCAACCAGCAACCCTGAGTCTCCGATCGAAAATATCAAAAGGGCGATCGGTAAAATCACATTACCTTGGGGAATCACCCTAGGCTACCTCAGCTTAATGCTATTGCTCCCAGTTGCAGCAATGCTGCTGAAAGCCAGCACAGCAAACCCCGCCGAATTTTGGGCAATTGCCACCAGTCCGATCGCTCTTTCCGCCTACGATGTCACCTTCTTTACGGCCTTAATGGCGGCATTAATTAACGGAGTATTCGGCACATTAATTGCCTGGGTATTAGTCCGCTACGACTTTCCCTTAAAACGGGTTGTCGATGCAGCAGTCGATTTACCTTTTGCACTGCCCACCTCCGTCGCGGGTTTAACTCTCGCCACAGTTTACAGCGATAACGGCTGGATCGGCGGGCTGTTTGCACCCTTGGGAATCAAGATCTCATTTACTCGCTTGGGCGTAGGAATAGCCATGATCTTTATTTCCTTGCCCTTTATCGTGCGGACTGTACAGCCAGTTTTAAACGAGATGGAAAAAGACATCGAAGAAGCAGCTTGGTGCTTGGGTGCTTCTCAATTTCAAACTTTCTGGCGAGTAGTTTTACCCCCGTTATTTCCGTCTATTTTAACCGGAGTTGCCCTCGGATTTTCGCGAGCCGTTGGTGAGTATGGTTCTACTGTAATTGTAGCTTCTAACATACCCTTCAAAGATTTAATCGCTCCAGTATTAATTTTTCAAAGATTAGAACAGTACGACTATGCAGGAGCAACAGTTATCGGCACTATCCTGTTAGGTATTTCCCTAGCAATGCTGTTCGCAATTAATCTATTACAAGCATGGAGAAGACGCTATGACGGCTAATATCAATTCACCCGCTGATTACAAGTTTCCGCCTGCGGGTTCTAGTCGGAGTCAGGAGAAAGCCTGGGTAAAACCAACTTTAATCGGAATTGCGAGTGGCTATCTTGCTCTCGTCTTATTCATCCCCATGCTCAACGTTTTTTACCAAGCTTTCCGAAAAGGATTTGAGCCATTTATTTCTAACTTAACCTCGCCCGATTTTCTGCATGCAGCCCAACTTACCCTGATAATTTCTCTGATAGTTGTGCCTGTAAATACAGTCTTCGGTTTGTGTGCAGCCTGGGTAATTGGCCGCAATAAATTTCCCGGGCGCACGCTATTAATCAGCATTTTAGACGTGCCGTTTGCCATATCACCGGTAGTTGCAGGTTTAATGATTGTACTGCTTTACGGTCGGGTGGGATGGTTCGGACCTTGGCTGGAGGGGGCTAATATTAAGGTTATTTTTGCCTTCCCTGGAATGGTTTTGGCTACTGCTTTTGTTACCTTGCCTTTTGTGGCCCGCGAAGTAATTCCCGTTTTGGAAGAAGTCGGTACAGATCAAGAAGAGGCAGCTAAAACTTTGGGAGCAAATGACTGGCAAATTTTCTGGAATGTCACCCTTCCCAGTATTCGCTGGGGATTGCTTTACGGAGTAATTTTGACCAATGCTAGAGCAATGGGAGAATTTGGAGCCGTCTCTGTGGTATCGGGAAATATTGCTAAAAAAACGCAAACTTTGCCTTTGTTTGTAGAGGATGCTTACAAGCAGTATGCGACGCAAGCTGCATTTTCAGCGGCGGTAATTCTAGGTTTTTTAGGAGTTATTACCCTTGTGCTTAAGGAGATTTTGGAACGAAAAACTAGCATTAAGGAAGTTGAAGAATAATCATCAGTCATTAGGCTGTAGGCTAGACGCAGTTGTTAGTCATTAGTAGGGTGCGTGGCTATCGACAATCTGCTTGGAATCTCGAAAATTTCGCAGATCCGCACTCTACAAGATATTGGTGCAAAATGTAAACTCAAACAAACATTAGGAGGCCCAAATGTTAGCTCACAACACTAGCGAATCTGAATTTGAGGCGATCGGCAATTTTCACAGAACCCAAGAATCAGATATTCCCAAATCTGATAGTGGTGACAGCAGACCAACTCAAACCCGCATTCGCATTCGTGTTCCTAAAGAGTACCATCAGGAACCTGTGATCTCTAACTTGATTTCTGAATACGGTTTGACGGTGAATTTTAATGCAGCTTTGTTAGGTGTCAAAACTTTAGATGATGGCTGGTTTGATTTGGAACTTAATGGTACAAGTAAACAGATTGAAAGTGCTCTGCTTTATCTCAATGATTTAGATGTGGAAATCTGGAGCAATTCCAATAATCCCGATGAAGAAACTTGGTAATTAGTGAGTCTTGCACGCACCCTAGTGGAAGAGGAGTTAATATTCTGGACTGCGACGCCAAATTTTCTTTCCTCTTCCCAGTTTATTGAGTAAAATAGTGTCCAGAAATATTAGTCATCAGTCAGCATTTATCAGTCCTATATATTCCTGTAAAATAACTGTTCTAAGTTTGGTAGTGAGGAATGCAAGCCCTCATAAAACTCACAGGACTTGCATTCCTCACTACAAACAAATTTGATAGCGATTGTTCGATCGCACATACACCTCATTCAGCAGCTAACCACTACCAAATAATATCAGCTTACAGCTAATAACCGTGATTGATAACTCTTGACTCACAAATATCGATCGTCATCAGTTAACTATTAGATTGACATTTTTTATAAAATCTGGTAAATTCTCCATCTCTGGCATATCAATAAACAGCGCACAAATCTTCTCCAACTTTATTGGAATAGCCGGAACAATATCTCCCTTTAAAACTTCTAAACAATCAAACTAACTCAGTTAGGGCAGGGGAGCATAAAAAAACGTTTTTGTCAATATTCAATTTAGGTGAAAGTTAGGGGCGATCGACTCTCATCCGCACTCACCGGAAAAAGCTCGATCGCTGTTGCGGTTGGTTTGTGATATGAATTTGATGTGTGCGTGTACCAGGAGGATTTGAACGTGGAACTTTATAAAGAACCGAAACACCAGATAGTTTTTGCAGATTCACAAGTTAAAGATTGCGAAAGTTTAACAGAAACGGTCAATCCCGATACAGAAATTGTTATTCTGAAAGCCGATCGCGACGGCATCGAGCAAATCGCCGAAACGCTTAAACAGGGGAAAAACATTGCAGCCGTCCACATTTTGTCTCACGGCGCAGCAGCCAGCTTGCAACTGGGAGCAACAGAACTAAATCTCAGCAACATTGAAAGCTACCGCAATTATTTAGAAACATGGTTTGCTTTGCCAACAGCCGAGGCAAACTCTAACTCTCCAATTACAGCTAAACCAGAAATTCTGCTTTACGGTTGCAACGTCGCTGCCACAGAAGCAGGTGTGGCTTTCGTGGAAAGGCTGAGCCAGCTCACGGGAGCAAATATTGCCGCTTCCGATAACTTGACCGGCAGTGCGGCACTGGGTGGAGACTGGGAACTCGAAGTAACTACGGGCAAAATAGAGACGGCTTTGGCATTTTCGGCTGAGGCGAGGGAAGCTTACAGTGCAGTTTTAGTCGCCACATTTGGCGAACTCCAAGATGCGATAACTCTGGCTAACGCTTTGCCCAATGCAGACACGATCGCCATCACAGGCAACATCACCTTCGCGCCCGGACAGGTTCTGCCCAGGATTTCTACCCCTATCACCTTTACCGGTGGCGGTTTCACCCTTGATCTCGGCAATAACCGGGGCTTCTTCATCGACAGCGCCACTACCCCAGTCACTTTTTCCAACCTGACAATTACCGGTGGCACCTCTACAGGCGCTGCGGGCACAGGTGGCGGCGGCGGTGCAGCCGGCATGGGCGGCGCACTATTTATCAACACCGGCACTGTCACAGTTAACAGCGTGACATTTACTGGCAACAGCGCTACGGGCGGTGCGGGCAGCGCGCCCCCCGTAGCTCCCGCAGTCGCAGGCCCGGGCGGCAACACCGATTTTGCAGGTCTGTTTCCCTTCGTTTCCGCAGGTGGCGCCGGTCAAACAGGCCTCACCGGGTTGCCAAGCATCGGCGCTGAAGGCGGCCCCGGCGGTACGGGCGGCAACGGCGGCGCGGGCAGTGGGGGATTGCCAGGTACCGGTCTTAACGGCGGCGCAGGCGGCGCAGGCGGTACGGGCGGCGCTGGTACCGGCGGGACTAACGGCGGTACGGGCGGCCCAGGCGGCGCAGGCGGCGCTGGTGGCCTCGGAGGAGGAGGAGGCGGCGGTGGCAACGGCGGGGCTGGTGGCGTCGCCGGCACTGGCACAGCAGGTGCAGCCGGCATTGGCGGCATTGGCGGCGCAGGTGGCTTCGGAGGCGGCGGCGGCGGCGGCGGTGTGGGCGGCAACGGCGGCGCTGGCGGCTTCGGAGGAGGAGGCGGTAGCGGTACACCGGGCGGGCTTAGCACGACTATAGGAGCTTTTACCCCGGGCGGCGCCGGCAGCCCAGCCGGCGGTGGCGGCGGTGCTGGTTTGGGAGGCGCAATTTTTGTTAATAGTGGTAGTTTGACCCTGAACAACAGCACTTTGTTCAACAACACAGCAACCGGAGGCGCGGGGGCGACACCGGGCCAGGGCGCGGGGGCAGCGATTTTTGTCAACAGCGGCGCTACAGCAACTCTGACTAACAACACCATCACTGCTAACACTGCGACTGCAACTGCCCCTGCTCTTGCTGTGGGCGGGGGTATTGCTACTAACGGCGGTACTGTGAATGTCCTAAATTCGATCGTCGCAGGTAATGTCGGCGGCGCAAGTCCCGACGTGTTCGGGGCATTCGCTGCCACCAGTATCAACAATTTGATCGGGAATCTTGCTGGCAGCACTGGCTTCGCAGCCACCCAGCAACTGACCGTTCCTCTAGCAAATGTCATCGCCCCTACCGCAGGATTGAACCAGGCTACAGGCGTTCCCCTGACTTATGCTTTGGCTGACAGCACTGGGATTCCCAATCCGGCGATCGATACTGGGGATGCCGCGGCTGCGGCTGCTGCGGGCGCGACTGACCAGCGGGGTGCTGGCTTTCCCCGGACGATCGGCGCTAGTGTTGATATCGGTGCTTATGAATACGGCCCGATCGTCACAGGGGTTAAATTCAACGACCTTAACGGCGATAGCCTGCAAGGTGCCGCGGCGACTGAACCAGGTCTTCCGGGCTGGGTGATTTCTGTAGGCACAAAGAGCGCTACTACCGCAGCCGACGGCACTTACATCCTCCGCGATGTAAAAACCGATACTCCGATTACAGAAGCGCCTCCCGCTGGAACGCCTGCGACTGCTTGGGTGCAGACCCTCGGCCCGACTCCGGCAAATACGGGTATTGTTAATGTCACCGGTGCCAATTTCGGCAACTTCCAACGGACATCGATCGCAGGCAAGACCTACACCGATCTCGCGGGCAACGGCTTCACGCCCGATGACACCGTATTAAACGGCATCACGGTCAACCTCTACACAGACACCAACGCCAACGGTACGCTAGAAGTCGGCACAGATACTGTTGTCGGCACTGCACAAACCACTGCGGGAGCCGGAGATTACACATTCACCGATATCGGCCCCGGCAATTACCTGATACAAGCCACGGCCCCAGCCAACTCCAGCATCTCTTTCCCCGCTGCCGCCATTCTCGTTAGCGCCCAAAGCGGTACTCCCGTCACCGCCCAAAACTTCGGCGTTTTCCAAAACATCACCGTTAGCGGCACAAAATTCACTGACCTCACAGGCAACGGCTTCTCTGCTGACGATACGCCCCTCAACGGTACTACCGTTCGCTTGTTCAAAGATACTAACGATAACAGCACTTTAGATACCGGTGATACGGAAATTGCCTCTCAAGTTACCGGAACAGCGCCAGCGGCTCCTGGCACTTATACCTTTCCCAACGTCGGCTCCGGTCGGCACTTTGTGAGAGAAGATGTGCCGGCGGGTTTCTCACAAACCGCAGGCCCGACTTTTTATCCAATTAACCCGGTCAGTGGCACAAACATTACGGCTCAAGACTTCGGCAACTTCCAGTTGGGCAAAATCAGCGGGATTAAATTTAACGATCTCAACAAAAATGGCATCCAAGATGCGCCAGCAGAACAACCCCTAGGAGGCTGGACAATCTACGTGGATGCCAACAATAATGGCACCTTCGATGCTGATGAAGAAAGCGAAATCACGGATGCTACGGGTCAGTATGAGATCGACGACCTTACAGCCGGCACTTATACAGTGCGGGAAGTGCCACAAACTGGCTGGACGCAAACTGTACCCCCCGTCAACCCAGCCACGCCTACCCTTTCAGGCGCGTTTACGATCGCCGTCACCAGCGGTACCGACTCCCAAAACAACAACTTCGGCAACTTCAAGCCCAACTCGATTAGTGGTCTGAAGTTCAATGACCTCAACAAGAATGCCATCCAAGATGCGCCAGCAGAAACAGGACTACCCAACTGGCAATTCTTCCTCGATACCAACAACAACGGCACTCTCGACACCGGGGAACCGAACACCCTCACCGATGCCGCCGGCAACTACAAATTCTCCGATTTGTCAGCCGGAACCTATAAGGTGCGGGAAGTCTTGCAGCCTACTTGGACGCAAACTACCCCCAACCCGGCCGACATCACTGTCACCAGCGGTCAAGACATCGTTAACATCAACTTCGGTAACTTCCAGTCGAGCACAATCAGCGGTCAAAAATTCAATGACCTCAACAGCAACGGCGTTAAGGATGCCGGAGAATTGGGGCTAGCTAACTGGCAAATATTTCTCGACAGTATCAATCCGGATGGATTGTTTCAGCAGGGCGAACCGACTACCATCACCGATGCAGAAGGCAACTACACTCTCCGAGATATACCCGCAGGTACTTACCAGGTAAGGGAAGTCCAGCAAAACGGCTGGACGCAGACTACCCCCAACCCCGCCCCCGTTACTGTTAATCCTCCCAATAACATCCCCGGCATTGACTTCGGCAACTTCCAGCCCCAACCCGGGGCGATCCGAGGCCTGAAGTTCCAAGACACCAACAACAATGGCACTCAGGATGCTGGAGAACCGGGTTTACCCAATTTCCAAATTCAGTTAACCAATGTCGTAGCTGGAACTGCTCCTGCTCCTGTTACTACTACCACAGACAACAGTGGCAACTACCTGTTCGCGAACCTAACGCCGGGAACCTACCGCGTCAGGGAAGTCAACCAACCTGGGTTCACCCAAAGCACACCCGAACCCGCCGACATCACCCTAACTTCGGGTGCTATTGTCACTGGCATCAACTTCGGGAACTTCCCAGCGCCGACGCCGACTCCGCCGACGCCGACGCCGACCCCGCCACCACTGCCACCTGTGCCGACGCCGACACCTGCACCTGCACCTGCACCGGCGCCGACACCTGAACCTGCACCGACGCCGACACCTGAACCTGCACCGACGCCGACGCCTGCACCTGTACCGACACCGACACCGACACCTGCACCGACGCCTGCACCTGTACCGACGCCGACACCTGCACCTGTACCGACAGATTTGGTTTGCCCTGAGAACTTCCCCAGAATCGCTACTCCCAATGAGCCCGGCACTTCTTCAGCGGGTAATGTGATCAATGGCCCTAACGGCGACGATACGATCGTGGGTAGTGCCGGCAGTGACTCTATCTTCGGATTGGCCGGCAACGATTTGATCTTTGGCCGAGGGGGCGGTGACTACATTAATGGCAATACGGCCAACGATACTGTCTACGGAGGCATCGATAGCGATACTCTCTTCGGTGGCAAAGGGTTTGACCTGATTTTTGGCGATCGCGGTAACGATACGATTTATGGCAATCGTGGCAATGACTCTCTTTCTGGGGACGAAGGCAATGACTTATTGTACGGGGGCAAAGCTGATGACGTAATTTTGGGAGGTGGCGGCGACGACGTGCTAATTGGCGATCAAGCCAATGACACTCTCTGCGGCGGCGAGGGTAACAATACCTTAATTGGCGGCAGCGGCGATGATTTGCTTTTTGCTGACACCGGCGATGACTTGCTCTTTGGCGGTATTGGCAGCGATACCCTCGTCGGCGGCAGTGGCAGCAATGGCTTTGTCTTGTCAGCGGGCGGAGGAATTGACACGATTTTCAACTTCACCGCAGGAGTTGATTCGATCGAGTTGGTGGGAGGCTTGGACTTCAATCAACTGTCATTGACCGAAACTAATGGCTCGACGGCGATCGGAATCGCCAACAGCGACCAGATTTTGGCTATACTGACGGGCGTGCAGCCGAGCCAGTTATCGGCTCAGAGTTTTAGCTTGCTGGTTTAGTGCGCTGATAAAACTCGGTAGTTAAAACCGATCCTAAACTTGCTTGTGGTCCCACCAGAGAGGGACTAACCGAAAGCAGAGCCTCGAAACCCATGCTTCGAGGCTTTGCTGCCAAAGAAGGGGAACGAATTCCGTTCCCCTTCTTTGGTCAAATTTGTTCGAGGTATTTCAGCAAATCGGCCATTTCTTGCGGACTCGGCTGAAACTGCGGCATTGGTGGGGTTTGCCCGCTGGTGACTTGCCGGATCAGATCGAATTCGGATTTGCGCTCCGACACTCCGTGCAAGTTGGGCCCGACTTGACTGTCTGAAACGGATATGTGACAACCCGCACAGTTCATTTGAAAGATGGCAGAACCTTGAAACGGGTTGCCCGTGAGAGATAGTACGCTTCTGACGTAAGGATCGGCGACTTGAAACTGACGAATTGCGATCGTTGCCAAGATGATGGCAAGCAACACCGCTACCCCAAATATGGCTAGTCGCTCGATCGGGTTTTTAATTTCATTCCTGGCAAGTTGGTTATTCAAAGGAGTTCAATTAAAAATAGTATCTACAAGAAAATTTATTTCTCATAACATAGCTTAATCGTTCGCAGCGGGGAGAGCAAGATCTTATACTCCCGGAGGGGCGTTTTTCGGAAAATTCATCTGTGTAAGTGCTGGTAATATTAAAAATAGGTTGTTAAATCTTAACGTTAAGGAGATCTCATGGTAGAACCGCTGCTTTCAGGTATTGTTCTGGGTCTAATTTTTGTTACTCTGGCGGGGCTGTTTTTTGCTGCTTATCAGCAGTACAAGCGCGGCGATCAGTTGGGTATCAATAAGTAAAAGGGGCTACAGTCCCTAACTCAGGCTGTCAGGGGGAGGGGGAATTGGGAATTGGGCATGGGGCATGGGGCATTAATCTACCTACTGACTTCTTCCCTCTTCCTTCTTCCCTTTTCCCTTTTCCCTCTTCCCTCTTCCTTCTTCCTTCGTTAAAGATATCGATCGAGAATAGCAGCAGTTTCTAGGCCTGTTTTTTCCCAGCTAAATAGTTTTGCTCTGGCTAAACCGAGAGCCCGCAAGTGCGATCGAACTTTGGCATCGACTGCAAGCTGGTGCATAGCAGAGGCAATTTCCTCGACGCTGTAGGGGTTTACTAATAATGCTGCACCTCCAGCCACTTCGGGCATTGAAGACAGGTTAGAGGTGATGACAGGAGTGCCGCAGGCCATTGCTTCGAGCACGGGGAGCCCGAATCCTTCCCAAAGACTGGGGAAAACCAGGGCGATCGCTTGGTTGATAACTTTGGGCAAGTCGGCTGCGGGGAGGTAATCTAGGAATTTTACTCGATCGACTAATCCCAATTCTTGAACCTGCGCCTTCAGCAGTGGCGTATACCGTTTGTCTTCCGAACCTGCTATCCACAATTCGTACTCGGAATTCTGCTGCAAAGCAGCAAATGCTGCTACAACTCGCTGCACGTTTTTATAAGGATTGTGGCGACCGATATAAAGAAAATAATTGCTTGTTGGTAAGTCTAAAAAACGGAAAAAACTGGTATCGTATCCGGGAAAAATGGGCGTAATTAAATTAGTAGGAATGTTGCAAAAATTAGCAATATCTTTAGCAGTTGATTCAGAGTCGCAAATGACGTGTTGAGCCTGCCGCAGGACTTGGGGAATGTAGTAGCGGTGGTAAGGTCTCAGAGGATCGAAGCGGCGGGGAAATCGCAGCGCTATTAAGTCATGTACTGTAATTATATAGCGGCAACCTGCAAATAAAGGAGCTTCGGGAATTGGGGAAAATAACAGGTTAGATTTTAGCTGTTTGTAAATTTTGGGGAGTTGGGTTTGTGTCCAAAGTAATCGGTTGATGTGTCCTTTGGTTCCTTGTTCAGGGGTTAGGTTTGCGGGGATTTGGTAGCAGTTACTATTGGGAAATTTTTCGGCTGTTAGTAATGTGGGATTGAGGGATTTTAGGTGAGGAAATAGGTTTTTGGCGTAGATGGCTAAGCCTGTTGGTTTGGAAATTAGGAATGAGAGATTGATGATCAGGTTGGATTGGGAATTGGACATGGGATAATATGTAGATTGCGGTTTTTTGGTGGGAGTTTTTTTAACCGCAGAGGGCGCAGAGGACGCAGAGAGGAGAAAGGAAGAGAGGGGAGATTTAAAGATATTGCTGTAATATGTTGGCGGTTGCTTTTCCGGTTTTGTGCCAGCTAAATTGAGATGATCTGGCTAAACTAGCAGTTTTTAAGTTCGATCGCACTTTTGAATCTGTGGCTACTGTTTGCATGGCTTCGGCTATTTCTCCGACGCTGTAAGGATTGACTAATAATGCCGCATCTCCGGCTACTTCTGGCATTGATGATAGGTTGGATGTGATGACGGGTGTGCCGCAAGCCATTGCTTCTAAAATTGGTAAGCCGAATCCTTCCCAAAGTGTAGGGAAAACTAGGGCGATCGCCTGATTCATCAGTACGGGCAATTGAGAATAGGGAACGTAACCGAGAAATTTTACCAAAGATTGTAAACCTAATTCTTCAACTTGTGCTGTCAACTGTGGCGTGTAGGCATTGGGAGGCCCAGCTAGCCACAATTCCCAATTTGCGCGATCGGGCAAACTCGCAAATGCAGTAATTAATCTTTCCAAGTTTTTGTAAGGATCGTGTCTGCCGGTATAAAGAAAATAATTTTTGGTTGGCAAGTCGAGATATCTAAAATTAATATTATCGCAAGCTAGGGGAATGGCGGTCATTTTCTGACGCGGAATCTGGAAAAAGTTAGCAACATCTGCCGCCGTTGCTTGAGAATCGCAAATAATGTGTTCTGCTTGCCGCAAAACCTGCGGTATGTAGTAGCGGAAATAAGCTGTTAATCGAGAAAACCGTTGGGGAAATCGCAAAGGAATTAAATCGTGAACTGTGACGATGTAGCTGCAGCCGGAATACAAAGGTGCTTCGGGAATTGGGGAAAATATCAGGGTAGACTGTAATTTTTGGTAAAGTTTAGGTAATTCAAACTGAGTCCACAGCAGCCTGTTAATTTGTCCTTTCGGGCCGCGATTCGGTGTCAGAGTTTCGGGGATGTGATAGCAAGTATAATTGTCAATTTGCTGGGAAACAAGTAATGTGGGTTCTAGCTGTTGCAGTTGCGGGAAAAGATTAGCTGCATAAGTTCCGATTCCCGTTGGTTCAGGACTTAAGAAGGATAAATTGATTAAAAGTGGGTTAGACACGCTTGAATTAGCCTTTAAGTTCGATCGAGCATTTGAGCTATATCGGCAGGATTTGGCAGCCGAATTGTAGCATACTCTTGGTGAAGAATCTCAAAAAAACTATTGACTTTTTTATCGAAATGTGCAAGTCTAAAGTTCTGACTGCGTTGCTGTGCACCAGCTTGAAGTTCGGCTAGCAAATCGGGATTAACAATTAGTTGATGTGAATGCTGGCACAGTTCCTCAACGGTATTGAACAAAAAGCCCGATCGCCCATGTTCCACAATTTCCGGTTGGCCACCGCCGTTGAAAACAATCGGAGCACAACTATTTTGCATGGCTTCGACAGTCGCCATCCCGAAATGCTCAAATCTTTGAGGATTGACTTCACCCAAACCGCAGCCGTGCCAAAATATGCTCGCTCTAGCATAAAGCGATTTTACCTCATCAAAGTCAGCATTGACTTTTAGCTCGATCGCCCTTGAATCTTGCTTCAATAAATTCTGAACAGTCTTTAAATAAGGATTTTTCGGAATGCTACTTCCGGCTAAAATTAGCCGCCATCCTTGAAATTCTTCTGGATAATCTGCTAGCAAACAGCGGAAAGCTTTAATTAGTTCAATTTGCTTTTTTGTTCCCCCAGCTTCAAACTGTCCCACCGCCAAAATTATTTTTTCTTTCGGCACTTTAAGTGTTGCCATTTCTATCGGCGGATAAAGCAGAAAAGTTGGCTGTAGGTTCCAGCGTTTCTCCAACCACTTAACAGTAAATTGACTGTTGGCAATAATGAAAGTGTAGTCATCGACAGCAAAATGACGGTTGCGGAAGGTATTGGGAAAGTGGCAGAAAAATATTGAGATTGGCGACAGTGGCTTAACTTTTTCCAGTTGGTTCGCGTTGATAAAAATATCGTAGTTTTTGCTTTCTGTGGCAATTTCATCAAAGGGATTTTCCATATCTTCCACGATGATGCTGGAATCGATGCACTGCATTCCGCGTTTCTCGTAAAACGCCAAGGGCATAATTTTAATTTTGCATCCTGAAAGGTTGAGTCCGTACCACGATGCTAAGTCGGAAACAGCAACTGGTTTGTTAGCGATAAAAGTAATGTCAAATTCATTTTGTAGCACCGAGGCGATAGTAGCGACGTATTTTTGGCCACCACCAATAAAATGCAGCCCGTGATCGTAAATGGCGATCGACATTTTGCGATCGCCCCGAACCACCTGCAATCGAGACAAAATGCGATCGATCTTCATCCGACTGTAAATCACCGCCAACTTTTCCGACAACTGTGGCAATACAGTTTCAATGATTTCTGGTTTCTGATAATCCAGCAGCTTTTTAATCGCTACAAATAAACTCTCAAACAGCAAATCGTACTGCTTGTTAGTAAAAAAATCAGAAGTATGAATTCCCTTGACTAATTGCAACGGTTCATGTTTTGCCAAATACAAAAACCGATTCCGGTTGCAGAAATACTCGGTAAGTTTGCTTCCTTTACTCGAACCCCTATATTCGTGATGGGCGATAGCTGCGGGAGTATAAAGCATTTTCCAACCGCGTTTGTGGCAGCGTTTGGCAAACTCTACATCCTCAAAATACATCACAAAATCTTCATCTATCGGCCCCACATCTTCGAGACATTTTCTGCGAAAAAGCACCGCAGCCCAACAAAGCCCTTCGACTTCCTGTTCTGTATCGTACTGTCCCGAATCTTTTTCGCCAAAACCGACATCTTGCCAATAAAAATTAGGTAATTGCTGAATGCCTGCGCTGTTAATTCGCCCGTCTTTAAACAGCAATTTGCCGCTAGTCGCACCTACTTCTTTATTAGTTTCTAGCCGTTTTACAAGAATCTCTAACCAGTGAGTGTCAAGGGTAGCATCATTATTTAGAAAGGCGATATATTGCCCTTTTGCTTCGCTGATACCGAGGTTGAGGGCTTTAGCAAAGTTGTTGGCGGAGTTGACAAAAATCCGAACTTTTGGAAATTGTTCGCGCAGGGAAGTAACGGAATCGTCTTGAGAACAATTATCAATTACAATTAAATCTAGTTGCGATTCGGGATACGCAAGTTTTTGTAGAGATTTTAAGCAATCTTTCGTGTGGCGCAGACCGTTATAATTGACTATAATTAACGAACATATGGGCAGTGTGGTCATCTTTGATGCTTTATTTTTGTCGATCGAGCAATTCAGCGGTAATCTTCTCTAAAATAGCAGTATGTTGCTGCTGCACTTCTTTAATTTGCTCTATTTCCGACTGAAAAGCTGCGATCGCTCTTTGTTGAGTCTCAAGCTGTGCTGTAAGTTCGGGAGATGCGCTGCTGAAGTCGGATTGAATTTTTTTCTCTAGAGTTTGCTGATTTTCTTGCAATTTTTGCAATTGAATGCTCAGTGTTTGAACTACGCGGGTATTAGCGAAATTGTAAATAACTTGGCGTTCTAGTACGGGTCTGAGCAATTTTCGGACTATTTTTCTAACGGCGATGACTGCGGAACCGAGTCGCCTTTGGTAAGAGGTAATGGGGATGTTATAAATGTCGAAACCTGTCTTTAAAAGGGCGATGTCTTCGTCATCTTCATTTTGGGCGGTCGCACTATTTTCTGTTCTCAACAGGGGAGGCTCAGCAATACCAATTCTCGGCTCCAAAGTTTGTCGCAATTTATGTATTATCTGTTGAGTTGGTATTTCTTCGTACTGCAAACTTTCGTCTCCTTTAGATAGCTTACTATGATTTATTATGGAACAGGCATCTTTGCTGTTTCAATCATTATAACTAATTGTGAACAGGCAGCTTTGCTGTGTGAATAATTGTAATTAATTGTGGCACAGGCAAGATGCGTGTTCCAGGGCGGGCAGGATGCCCAACCCTACTCCCCACAAGAAAATTCATCTCTTGTTACATCAGGATTATTGCTTCCGATATTGGCAATATCTCAATTTAAGCTAACTCAATTTGACTGTCATCACCAATCATAAACCGCAGAGCTTTTGGACGAGCCGGCGCATTGGTTAGTTGAGCTCGTTGCCCGATCACGCTGTCAACAATTCGCTGGTGAATGCCAACTATTTTCGCCCCTTGCAATATTACACTGTGTTCGATATCAGCATCAATCATCGTCACGCGATCGGCAATACTGCTGTAAGGCCCGATAAAGCAATTTTCAATGTGGCAATTTTCCCCAATTACCACCGGCCCGCGAACTGTAGAATTAATGATTTCCGTTCCTTCCCCTATTTGCACTCGCCCGATAATTTGACTTTTCGCATCTACTGTTAATTCAGTTGAAGCAATGATACGGCTATCTAAAATGATTTGGTTTGCACTCAGCAAATCGTCTTTTTTCCCCGTATCCAGCCACCAACCTTCTAAATTGCAGGCTTCTACGTGTTTTTCCTGATTGATGAGCTGTTGAATGGCATCGGTAATTTCGAGTTCGCCCCGGGGCGAAGGTTGAATTTGATCGATCGCCTCATGGATACTAGGAGCAAAAAAATAAATTCCCACCAGTGCTAAATTTGACGGCGGAACTTTGGGTTTTTCTACTAACTGCAAAACTCTTCCTGTCTCATCAACTTTTGCTACACCGAAAGCAGAGGGATTGGGAACGGGACGCAGCATAATCAGAGCGTCTAGTTTCTGCTTGTTAAAAATCTCTAAAAAGGGATCTAACTGATTCTGAATTAAGTTATCTCCTAAATACATAATAAACGGAGAATCGCCCAAAAATGGTCTTGCAACTTTTACCGCGTGAGCGAGTCCCGCCGGCTCTGCTTGCAAGATATAAGTAATTTTGGCACCGAATCGAGATCCATCTCCTGTTTTCGTCTTCACCTCTTCTCCGGTTTCGGGACTAATAATAATCCCAATATCCGTAATCCCAGCCGCCACAATTCCTTCAATTCCGTACCACAGTATCGGCTTATTTGCTACAGGAACCAACTGCTTAGCACCCGTATAGGTGAGGGGACGCAAGCGTGTTCCTTTACCGCCAGAGAGGATGAGTGCTTTCATTTGGTGAACTCTGAGTTATCCTTTAGGGTTTGCGGTGCTGGCAAATATTACCTGCACTTGTTCGCTCTCATTGATTTTAAACTACCGCTACCCCGCTGGCAATAGTTGCGGTGTCTTATGATACAAATGATTTATGCCGATCGAGCTTTTATAGTCCTGGACGCATAGAGTGTCAAAAACTTGGTTTCTTGCCGAATAAAGCAGTTAAAAGCTGAGGTTTTTTGTCAATCAACCCGGTTTCTCCAGGTTGCGAGTGCGCCAGTCCCGATTTAATTGCGTACCCTTTTAATAGCGGCCATATCGGGCAATCAATTGACTACCACTATTGTTTTGATTTGTCAACCAAGCCCACATCTGATCGCCCAGACAAAAATGCCACCATTCGTTAGGATGTTGCTGAAAACCCACAGCTATCATCGCATTTTTTAAGATTTGCCTGCGGCGGTGATATTCCTGTTTTTGCGGCTCCTTGCTATTACAAAAATAATCGGGATAAGAACGTTCTGATATTTCATCAATCGGAGAACCCATATCAATTTGCCGATTATTTTCATCCACTAAAGTTATATCTAAAGCTGCACCTGTACTGTGAGGGGGAGGCGTCGCGCGATCGAGGCTCGGTACTGCCCAAAATTGATAGACGTGTTCTATAATCACTTGGCGTTTGTCTTCCGGAACCGGAAATTCACACCCTTGAGCTAGGGCAATTTGATTGAAAGTATAATCCACCATAAATTGCTGGACTTCGACCGGCCGATAAGCATCAAATATCAGAATTTTCCACTTGGGATGATTTTGTTGTAACTGGGTTTGAGCGGCGATTAAACTATCTACAACTCCTTGTCGCAAATAGTAAGGCGAATCTGCTTTGCTGTTGTGATAAGGAGCCCCCAACTTTTGATAAGGGTGTGGGATTTCAAAAGCAAAATGTTCTGGTGGAATGGGGACTAAAGGTTCGCCGCATTCGTCGATGGCTATTTGCTGGTATGGTTTCATATCAAGGTTTTACCCTACTTTATGATTGCTGGTGAACTACAATACTCAGTATATGCTTTTCACTTGAGTTCGCCGCGCTGCAAATAGCAAAGCAGCTAGAATATCCTCATGTTATAATTTTTTATAGTCATCTCTAATTTATTTACCATTCATACCAGAACTGAGTAATTCAAGAATCAACTTTACTGGAGATCGGAGACCGCGAATACAAGGTTTTACGTGACAGATATTTGGAGCGAGTGTGATGGGCTGCAAAAGTTAGTTTTTTATATTTTAGGATAATATATTAAATATATCCTAACCTAAAAAACATAGATTTCGATGGGTTTGTAGTAAGGACTTTAGTGCTTTCAATCTCCCTCTAAAGTCCTTACTGCTAAAAAAAAATTAACTTTGGCGGTAAGCAACTACCGCATAAAACGGATCGCCACTTCCTATTCGCAGCATTTGCATAAAACTCGGCAAGTTAGGCTTGCGAACTATTACTTCCGGCTTGCTAAATCCGGGTATATTCGCTCCTTTGACAGAATCAAAGTAACTCTTGACTAATTCTACCCGATCGCCCTCCGAACCTTCCCGCCAAGCCGCGATCGCCTTTTGATAAAACATCCGGTTGGAAAAACTCATAATTGCTACGCCACCAGGCTTCAATATCCGGTGAATCTCGGCAAAAACCGCCTCCGGGTGCTGCAAATACTGTACCGAAACGCAGTTGACAACGGCGTCAAACTCTGCATCCGGCAGTGGCAATTTGGGATTGGCGTTCAAATTCTGCACGAAATAATGATTCAGCCTGCGATTCTTTGCCAACTCGTCTTCATTCATGCCGTGCCCTTCAACATGGGCAAATTGCATCTCGTCAGGCAAGTGAGAAACCCAACTGCTCATCATATCAAAAATCCGAGTATTCGGTTTCAGCCGTTCCCGATATAATCCGGTGAGTTGCTCAATGAATCCATCGTCTACGTGAGTCACAAACCGGGGAGCGGAATAGAACAAATTGTCGTCGGTGTCGTCTAACTTGGTGCGCTTGTCGGCTGGAAGCAACATAAATTCTGATGGGAAAGTAGATTTACCCTTTCTAGTTTAAGAAAAATTAAGAATTGTTAACATATCCGGCAGAGGGCGGATTCCCGGTTTTAGCGTAGCAGTCGATCGCCAAATAACCGACTTGCACCCCCTTGACATCTCCCAAAAAGCATTTTACACTAATAATACGAACGCTAAGTAATAAACCAATGGTTACTACATCCACTGTCGATCGCACACATCTAGCTCAGTGGTACGACGTTCTCGCCCCCCACAGCCTGGGCTACCGTCTCAAACTTCTGGCACAGCTAGGCAGTCGCAGGCTGCAAGAGGTACTTGAACCCTTTGGCTTAACACCTTTTCACTGGCTGGTACTGTGCTGCTTGTGGCAAGAAGACGGTTTGCCGACTTCCAGCATTGGCGACAAACTGCAACAAGTAGGCGGGACGCTGACAGGCGTGCTCGATCGCATGGAAGAAAGAGGCCTAGTCCGCCGGGAGAGAGACACGCGCGATCGCCGCATTTGGCGCATTTGGCTGACAGACTCCGGCAGGGAACTGCAAGAGGTATTGCCCCCGCTGGTAGCTGCAATCCGAGATCGAGCTGTCGAGGGCTTTTCAGAGGCAGATCAAAAACTTTTTTCCCAACTGATCGATCAAGCGATCCTGAATCTTTCCTAAACCGACAAATCAATCTTTTGAGTGAAGTGCAGCAGCATCTACCTCTACTACATTACAAATAACCGTAAAATACTACGCACTCTTAAAAAAAGCCGTCTTACTAAATAAAAACTACGCACTCTAAACAAACGACATCTTACTAAAGAATCAGGAGTCAAATACAATGAAAGGCACAAACGAAACCAACCCAGCAGAACTCAACGGCAACAGCAAAGCAGTCGCCCTGTTAGAAAAGCCGATCGACGACAGCATCGCTAAAAGCCTACCAGTAATCCCCGCCCCAGAAACAGAAATCAGCGCCCCCGCCGAAGTCAAAACAGGCGCAGAAACAGAACTGCAAGCACCCCTGCCGACGGCTGCAACACCCAAGAAAAAAGCCCCCAAAGCGTTGATATTAGCAGCGCTGGGCCTAGGGGCGATCGCAGCAGGCAGCTTCGGCTACCGCTACTGGCAATACGCCTCCATCCACCAAGAAACGGAAAATGCCACAGTTGCCGGACACATCCACCAAATCAGCAGCCGCGTCAACGGTACTGTCGGCGAAGTCTTAGTACAAGACAACCAACAAGTAAAACCCGGACAACTGCTGATTAAACTTGACCCCCGCGACTACCAAGTTAAAGTTCAACAAGCCCAAGCAGCCTTAGAAAACGCCCGCCGCCAAGCCGAAGCAGCCGAGGCAAATATTTCCCTAGCCTCTCAAACCAGCCAAGGCAAAACAGCCCAAGCCCAAGGAGATATCAGCGGTGCAAACGCTGCTATTTCCACCGCTCAAGCAGCACTCAGAGAAGCCCAGCAAGGCGTACCCGCAGCAGAAGCCACCGTTGCTGAAGCCGAAGCCGGCGTACCCGCAGCGCAAGCCAAAGTCGCCCAAGCCGAAGCCGGCATTCCTCAAGCCCAAGCCAAAGTGACGGAAGCCGAAGCCGGAATTGCTGCAGCGCAAGCTCAGCTAGTACAAGCGCAAGCCAACCTCGTCAAGACGCAAGCTGATTATAAACGGTACGAAAGCTTGCAGTCTGAAGGTGCGATCGCCGGTCAGCAACTAGACGCAGCGAGAGCCGCCTACGAAGTAGCTCAAGGCCAAACCACCGCAGCCCAACAAGGAATTGCCCAAGCTAGAGCGCGGTTAGCCCAAGCCAAAGAAGGCGTAACCGCAGCCCAAGCAGCAGTAGCCCAAGCTCAAGAAGGGGTAAAACAAGCTCAATCCCAAGTAGCGCGCGCCCAAGTCGGTGTCGCCAGCGCTCAAGCTAAAGTCGCCCTAGCGCAAGAAGGTATCAGCACCGCCGAAGCAAAACTTGCTGCATCAAAGGGCGGATTGCAACAGGCGCAAGCTACGGGCGAGCAAACTAAAGTCAGTCGATCGCAGTATGATGCTGCTAAAGCTGCGATCGGGCAATCGGAAGCTGCGGTTAAAGACGCTCAACTGCAACTTTCCTACACGAATATTACTGCTCCGGCCGCCGGACAAATCGGCCGCAAATCGGTTGAAGTCGGGCAGCGGGTGCAGCCTGGAACTCCGTTAATGGCTATAGTAAGTAACGATTTGTGGGTAATTGCTAACTTCAAAGAAACCCAACTGGCAAACATGAAACCAGGCCAAAAAGTAGAAATTAAATTAGATGCTTTTGGTAGTCGCAAATTTGAAGGTCATCTCGATAGTTTCTCCCCTGCTTCTGGCGCTCAATTTTCATTATTGCCTCCCGATAATGCTACGGGCAATTTCACCAAAGTTGTGCAGCGGATTCCGGTGAAAGTTGTGTTTGATGCCGAAAGCATTAAAGGCTACGAATCGCGAATTGCACCGGGGATGTCTGCTACGGTAAATGTTGAATTGAAATAAGGGAAGACATGACACGGATACACGGATGAATTTAACTGTGTTTTCTGTGGTGTCACCAATTCTGGCTTTTACCCATGATTGCAAGCGAAATCCCCGACTTCTCAAAGAAGTCGGGGATTTGATTTTTTCGGTTAAGGGCGATCGCCCTTGCAATATCATCTTAAAAAGTTAGGTATCTGGTAGTGAAAACGAAACCGAAATCTCATTCACCAGCTCGAAAACGGGTTGTTGCTTTGTGATGAGTGGCGCTCGATTCAAATCGGAAAAATTATATTGCCAAAAAAACAACTCTATGGTAAACTAGAAGATTGTGAATATTAATCAAAAGTAAAGTAACAAGCCGGGAGAAATCAAAATGACACAGCAAACCCTGCACGGAACCAGCCGCAAAAGAAAAAGAACATCCGGTTTTCGCGCCAGAATGCGTACCGCAACCGGTCGATTGGTAATCAAAGCTCGCCGCAGCAAAGGTCGCCACCGCCTCGCAGTCTAGCACTGCATCAAGGTTGAGAGGCCTCAACGATCGCCCTACGCCATGTTGCCCGATACAAACCGACTTAAGCACCGAAAAGACTTCAGCGCCGTATACCGCAAGGGAATGCGCCGTAACTCGGCCCATTTCAGCTTAAGAGCTCTGCGTAAACCAAAAAGCGCCGAATTAAGCAAACCGACAGCCGAAAAATCCTTGCAGCCAACTCGCACAGGCATTTCCATCAGCCTGAAAGTCAGCAAACGCGCTGTAGTCCGCAATCGGATTAAGCGTCAGATTCGGGCAGCTTTGCGACACCTATTGCCCCGATTAAAATTCGGGTGGGATTTAGTAATTGTCGTGCGTCCGATCGCACAAGAGTGCAATTATGCAGAAATTCTGCAAGAATTAGAGCAGTTGTTGGTAGAAGCCGAGGTACTAGATGGGAATTCGAGAGGAAGTATATTATGAAGGCGGCCCCGCGCCGGGAGACTTGATCCTCAATTTACTCCTGGGGCTGACTGTGGTGGGAATCCCCCTAGCAGTAGGAGCAATTGTCCGAGCTCTGTGGCTGCGGTATCGGATCACGAGCCGCCGAGTGTCCGTAACTAGCGGTTGGATGGGGGGCGAGCAGACAGACGTTATCTACTCAGATATAGTCAAAATCGTCACAGTACCTCGCGGTTTCGGGACTTACGGAGACATGGTGCTCACCATGAAAAATGGCAGCCGCTTGGAACTCAGAGCTATGCCGAAATTTCGAGCAATGTATGACTACATTAACGAAAAACTGCCCGTAGCAGCTCAAAAAGCAAACGCGGCCCAAGCTAAATAACCGCACCGCTTCACCCTCAAATCAGGGTAAAGTCACTGCGACTATTGGCAAACTCATTACCACAAACCCGCAGACCGGGCGGTCGATCGACGGGCCATGTCCTAAGATAGAGACAAAACCCTAAAAATTGAGGCGGCTCGCCTTCAGCGGGTAAAAATAGTTCTCAACAGCAAACATAGAGCACCTAAATTAACTCAAAGCGAATGGATTTCGGTATCTCGTTTCTCTCCAACAACCTCATGCTCCCGATCCTAGATTTTTTCTACGGGATCGTGCCAAGCTACGGTTTAGCGATCGTAGCACTGACGCTCGTGATTCGCTTTGCTCTTTATCCTCTCAACGCAGGCTCTCTTCGCAATATGCGGCGCATGAAAGTAGCGCAGCCGTTGATGAAAGAGCGAGTAGATCAAATTCAAAAACTCTATAAAGACAATCCTGCCAAACAGCAGGAGGAAATGAGCAAAGTATACAAAGAATTTGGTAATCCTCTAGCAGGATGCTTCCCCTTGGTGCTGCAAATGCCAGTGCTGTTTGCGCTGTTTGCAACGCTCCGTGGCTCGCCGTTTTCTGACATAAATTACAGCGTCAACGTTCAAGTTTTGCCGAAAGAACAAATCGAAACTGTTCAACCGCAAGCTTTTGCTACACCGCCACAAAATATTTACGTCACAGGTACTTTTCATGCTCCTGTTGTGGGCGTAATTCCAGGCGGCGACAAACTCGCAGTCGGCGAAACAACCAAGATTAATTTTCAAACCCCAGAGGGCAAACCTCTTAAAGTTTTAGCGACAGAAAATAAGAGCGAAATCGACTTTGAACCCGGCTGGAAAGTCATCAAAGGCGAAGAAGTGGTCAAGGTAGATGAACAGGGCAACATCACGGCCTTAGCGCCCGGTGAAGCCACAGTTCAAGGCACAATCCCCGGATTGGCTTCTAACAAAGGATTCCTTTTTATTGAAGCTCTAGGCCGCGTGGGCGCGATCGACTCAGACGGTACAATCCACTGGGATATTTTGGTAATGATCCTGGGCTTCGGCATCAGTTTGTATATCAACCAAACTCTTTCAGGACAAGCACAAGGACCAAACGACAACCCCCAACAGGCTACAGTTAACAAACTGACGCCAGTCATATTTTCAGGGATGTTTTTGTTCTTCCCGCTGCCCGCGGGCGTGTTGATGTATATGCTGATTGCTAACATCTTCCAGACAGTTCAAGCGTTTATTTTGTCGCGAGAACCGCTGCCGGAAAACCTGCAAAAAATAGTAGACGAAGCAGAGGCGAAAACCAAAAAAGATCAGGGATTAGATGCCCTTCCCTTTGAGCCAAAGCGTGCCAAGAAAAAGGCTTGATTTTAACAACAATGAAAGACTCTCAAATGCAGCGCGGACAGGCATGGTTAGAAGAATTGCTACAACTGTCCGCAATTCCTTCAAAAGTGGTATGCGAACAACAAAAAGATTGCTATTGGATGACAATAGATGAAAGCAATCTGACTCCAGAACAAGTTGCAATCTTAGTCGGGCCAAATGGTAATGTAATAGATGCCATTCAATACCTATGTAACACGGTTCAGAATATAGGTCAGGAAGTAGAGGAGTCAATTCCTTATACAGTTGAACTAAATGGCTATCGCATCCGCCGCCAAGAGGAATTGCGCTCGATGGCAGAGTACGCAGCAGATCAAGCCAGATCGACGGGAGTTGAAGTTGAAATAAAATCGCTCTCTTCGGCAGAACGCCGTCAAGTCCACAGCTTTTTAAGCGAATGTGAGGATATAGAAACTTACAGTCAAGGACAAGAACCCGATCGGCGTTTGGTAGTTCGCCTGCGCTGACGCTAAAGAAGGAAGAAGGAAGAAGGAAGAAGTTAAAAATTAACTATTCCTTTTGACCTTTGAATTCAAGAAGTAGGAAGGCAAAAGATTATGGAGACAATTTATATCCCTCATCTCCTCACAAAAAGTGAGCGAAAAGAGGTCATTGATTTTGAAGAATTTATCCCAGATTTAGAAACTCTTACTCCGGTGCGAGGACGACTGCAAGTGACTCACCAAGGAAATTATCTTGAGGTGAAGGCGAAAGCAGAAACAATTGTTACTCTCACGTGCCACAGATGCTTGAAACAATACAATCATCGTTTGGCACTCAACTCATCGGAACTAATCTGGCTCGAAGAAACAGCAAATCAAACAGATTCAAGTTCAGCAGAAATAGAAGTTGCTTTAGAAGATTTGGTGGAAAATTTGTCCCCAGGTGGCTATTTCTCTCCGCGGGATTGGGTGTACGAGCAAATGTGTTTGGAACTGCCGCACAAACAGATATGCGATACTGAATGTCCGGGAATTTCTTTAACTGATGATGCAAATACAGAAAGCTCAGAAACAGTCTCAGACAGTCGCTGGGCGTCTCTGGAAGCACTTAAACGGCAATTGCCTTAGTCAGTTGACTAATAACTAATGACTATTTTTAGCGACGAGTTTGAACTACTGCTGCGATCGCGCTACCCCCTAATTTACATTCCCACACGGGAAGAAGAGCGCGTAGAAGCGGCGATCGCCCAATCCGCCAAAAAACAAGGTTCTCGCGCCGTCTACATCTGGGATTTTGTAGATGGCTACCAAGGCAATCCCAACGATACAGGTTTTGGCAAGCGCAATCCGCTGCAAGCTTTGGAATTTATCGAAAAATTACCCGCCACCGCGCCGGCAATTTTTATTCTCCGCGACTTTCAGCGGTTTTTGGAAGATGTCTCGATTTCCCGCAAGCTGCGGAATTTGGCGAGACTCCTCAAATCAGTACCCAAAAATATTGTCATCGTATCTCCTATAATTTCGATCCCGGAAGACCTCAGCGAAGTGATGACTGTTTTGGAGTTTCCCCTGCCTGCGGCGGCGGAAATCAAAATAGAGGTGGAAAGGCTGCTAGGGGCTACCGGACAAGCCATTGAAGGGCGTTTGCTGGACGAAATGGTGCGCTGCTGTCAAGGGTTGTCGATCGAACGAATCCGCCGAGTTTTGGCAAAGGCGATCGCCACCAGAGGCGAACTCCATCCCGACGACGCGGAACTGATTTTAGAAGAAAAGCGCCAAACAATTCGCCAAACTCAAATTCTAGATTTTTACCCAGCCCGCGAAAATATCTCCGATATCGGTGGTTTGGACAATCTCAAAGAATGGCTGCTGCGGCGCGGCGGTGCTTTTTCCGATCGAGCCCGCCAATACGGTTTGCCACATCCCAGAGGTTTGTTGTTAGTCGGAATTCAAGGAACCGGAAAATCTTTAACAGCAAAGGCGATCGCCCACCACTGGCATTTGCCTTTGCTGCGGTTGGATGTCGGGCGCTTGTTTGCCGGATTAGTCGGAGAATCTGAATCCCGCACCAGGCAAATGATTCAGCTAGCCGAAGCTTTGGCCCCCTGCGTGCTGTGGATTGACGAGATTGACAAAGCTTTTGCGGGATTAGACGGTAAAGGGGATTCCGGGACAACCAGCCGCGTGTTCGGGACATTTATTACTTGGTTAGCAGAAAAAACTTCGCCGGTGTTTGTGGTAGCAACAGCCAACAACATCCAGTCTCTGCCACCAGAAATGCTGAGAAAAGGCAGGTTTGACGAAATATTTTTTGTGGGTTTGCCCAGCCAAGAGGAACGGCGGGCAATTTTTGAGGTACATTTGTTGCGGTTGCGATCGCACAGCATCAAAAATTACGATTTAGAGCGCTTGGCTTACGAAACTCCCGATTTTTCAGGGGCCGAAATCGAGCAAACTTTGATTGAAGCAATGCACATTGGGTTTAGCCAAAATCGAGACTTTACCACAGATGATATTTTAGAATCAGCTAGTCAGATGGTGCCTTTAGCCAGAACGGCTCAAGAACAAATCCAGTTTCTCCAAGATTGGGCCGCTGCGGGGAAAGCTCGCCTTGCTTCTAGAGACGGCAGTTTGAGCCGCCGGATTCAGGGGTAAGCTTTTGAAGTCAGTAGTCAGTAGTTAGTAACCTGTTGTCAGTTGGCAGTTACCAGATTTTACTCAACATTCAACATTCAACATTCAACACTCAACAGTCAACCTTCTTCCCTCTTCCCTCTTCCTTCTTCCTTCTTCCTTCTTCCTTCATTTGCGGTTTTATGAACAGTGTATATAGCGTTTTCAAATTTTTAGTGGGTTTTCTGCTCGCGATCGTCCTGATGGCAGGTGCTAGCGTGGCGGCTGCACTTTACTTTGCCGCTAAGCTAACGACTGTCCCCGAAAGACCTGTTTTTCCCAACGACAAAACAGCAGTTCAGGTTGCAGGCGCTGCGCCGAAGTCAACAGCCCAGGCTAGCCCCGTTTCTACATCTAGCGATGCCCCGTCTCCGAAACCGCTGGAACCGGGAGCTTACCGAGCTCTGGTGACTCAGCCGATCGGCTTAATTCTCCGGGATACTGGTAGCCGAGACTCGAACCGCATTGGCGGTGTAGGTTACAAGGAAAAAGTCGTAGTTTTGGAAGAGTCGCCCGACAAAGAGTGGCAGCGAATTCGGATTGAGGATGACAATCGCGAAGGTTGGGTCAAAGGTGGCAATACTGAAAGAGTTGAGGGCGAATAGGAATTAGGCAAAATAGACAAAAAATATACTCCTCTGAGTGTGAGGGCAGCGAAGCAATTGTAGTGTGCAGGTTGTTTACCAACCCTGGGTTTTTTCCTGTCTCTGGCTCCAAATATCGAGATACATATTTATAAATAAAAGTCAAGTTAAATTTATTTACGATATTTGCGATAGCAGTGTGATGCGCTGACACTGCAGGTGCGATCGCCCCTGCAAAATCCTGAACTTAACATAAAAGCCCAGCAGACAAAAGGTTTTAAAAGCTAAAACTCAACAGAAAAACTCAATAATACATAAACCTAACTTATGTGATTCAGGAGAGTATGTTAAGAACATTAGCAAAATTTTAAGGTTAGTTGCAAAACCCAGGCTGTTGTCACCGCCGCAGAGGCAAGAGTGGTAGCTTGGATTACAAGATGTAAGTTTTCCACTTAACAGCTACCAACAATAAAAAATATGTACGACAAACGTCCCGATCGAGATTTGGCGACTGCTGCTGTTACTGCAGCTTTGGGAGCTGGGGTCGTTACCTCTTTTGCTGTGAGCAGAGGGCAAAACCCGCTGGTAGCCATCGCAATTACTATTTTTGCAGCGGGAGTAGCTGTAATTTGCGATCGGTTCGGCTTAATTTAAGCGATCGTCGATTTTTTAATACAAAGTCAACTTATCAAAAAATCCCCGTCCTATTTGCAACTAGCAAAAGTGGGGATTTTTAGTGGCTACTTTTTTGGTTAATCAGCGGTACTTTCCCAGACGCACTCGCCACATGAAGAAGCCGCGTTTCTTAACAAAAAACCTGCAATTTCAGGCTCTTTAGCCGACCACAAATTAAGGTGATGACAGCCTGCTCGCAAGTCTTGTGGTAATTTCAGCGGCAGCCAGATAAAATATTAGCCAACACTACCTGACAACTTATTCTCTTTTGGTCTTAAAGGCTAAGACTATGCCTGCAAACTTTTTTGCTGAGTCTCGCGTCTCTAGAAGCAGCGATGCTATCTTGGTTATTACCTGTAATTATTTTTGACGGTATTTTTTTTACAAAAACGGGTGCTTCGCGCTTTTCAAGTAGAACTTAGCGTTGGTAGAATCCAAGCCAAGCGTGCCAAAAATCATTTTTGGTAGTTTGCTCACACAACCCACCCACAATTTCACACTAAAAAATTATGGAATCTCTTGCTTACCTCGAACTTGCTCTTGTTTGCGAAGCACCCCCAGAGTCGAAAATTTTTGATAAGCCCAAGTGGCAAAACCTATCGAGTCAGACTTACGTCCGTTTGCTGTCTCTGGCTTTGATGGTGTCGGTTTTGAGTGCAGCCGGTTCGGCTTTTGCTCAAATAGATCCGGGATATCCCAATTTGCGCTCTGTTCAAGACAGGTTGCGGGAACTCGGCTATTTTCCCAGATCTTCGACAGGTCAACTCGGCCCGGTTACTCAACAAGCGCTGACGAATTTTCAGCGAGACTATCAACTGTCGCTGACTGGCCGCCCAGATCGAGCTACTGTGATAGCACTCAACAGTTTGGCCGGGGATGACGATCGACCTTTTAATACTATTTATACAAATTATCGGGAGCTGCGTTTTGGAGACGCGGGTGCAGGTGTTTCTGCTCTCCAGCGCAGGTTGAAGCAGCTAGGCTACTTCAGCGCGCATCCCACAGGGAGTTTTCGCGAAGTTACTCTCAATGCGGTTAGATACTTTCAGCGAATTAATCGACTGCGGGTGACTGGAGTTGCCGATAGGCAAACTTTAGCTTTGCTGTTTGGTTCCACCCGGCCGGTTCCCCCCGTTACTCTTCCAGGGAATATTTCGGGAAATGGCGGTTGCAAGGGGCTGCGGTTCGGGGACAGAGGGGCAACGGTAGACTTGATCCAGCGACAATTAAAAGCTTTGGGCTATTTTGAAGGCGGCGTTGACGGTAAGTTTCGGGAACGCACTCTCTACGCTGTGACTCGTTTTCAGCAAGATTACAATCTGGTTTCTGATGGTTGCGCTGACACTGCTACTTTGACTGCTATCGATGCCCAGATGAGGCAAGCGGAAATTACCTCATGGACTGAGGAAGATGACCAACAGATTAATGGCGGAGATTTTCTAGAGTTGGGCGACAGAGGTCGACAAGTAGAATTTGTGCAGCGGCGGCTGCAAGAATTGGGTTATTACAGGAGCCAGATTCACGGTTGGTTCGATCGACCAACTCAGGCAGCTTTGATCCGGTTTCAGAGAGATAGCGGGCTGTTCGGGACTGGAAGGGTCGATCGCAGCACTCGATCCGCTTTGCGGCAAGGCAACAGGCAGGCAGCAGCGCCTGTGCCGCAAATTGTTGCTGGTCTGCGACGGGGCGATACTGGGCCTGCTGTTCGACAACTTCAGTCTGCCCTCAGAAGTCTGGGCAAAAACCCCGGCCCGGTGAACGGAGTATTTGGAGCTGAGACCGAGTTTGCGGTGCTGTCGTTTCAGCAGGAACGCAATTTGTCACCGGCGACGGGTATTGCCACTCCGGCGACTTTGGCTGCGCTCCAAAACGGATTAGCTGGGCGGGTAGCTGTTCCTGCTGTTCCAATTAGCAGCAGTTTCAACCCTCGATCGAGCATTCAGCAATTACAAAGGCGGCTGCAAGACCTCGGCTTTTACACAGGCTCGATCAGCGGAGTTTTCGATGGTTCGACGAGAGACGCCCTCGATCGAGCTCAGCGCAGCTACGGGGTCAGCAGCGACGATTTGTTGAGCCAAACTTTTTAGCCCCAGGCTTGCGGACGCTACATCAAAGAAATCGGGTTTCTGCTGTCCAACTCCTTCCTGAAATGATGTATTTTTCTTAAGAAACCCGGTTTCTGCGTAACTGCGATCGCACTTGGGCTACCAACTTTTGTTAAAACTTGTAACAAGCCGTACTTGAAAATGCGAAAATAGTGTACTATCACTCGATTGAATCCGGGACGCTGCTGCCGTTGTGGGCGATCGACCTCGGACAAGACCAATTGCTGGAAACCAAAGACGGCCATCCCATCCGCAAAGCTTCGTGGCACACCGTATGAATGGTTAGCTGGCAGTCTAGCAGGTGCAACCCAGACTTTTCAGCTTGCTTCAGGCCAATTTTCAAAATCGAATCGTTGTTAAATTCGATCGTTCTGTTGCACTGAACGCAGACTAGGTGGTGGTGGTGATGCGGGTAAGGCTGGTTTATTTCATAGTGTTTGTGACCTTCTGCTAGTTCGAGTTCGCGGAGGAGGCTCATCCTTGCCATTAACTTTAAAGTTCGGTAAATGGTGGACAAGCTAATGTTTTCTCCGCGATTTTTTAACAAAGTGTACAAATCCTCCGCACTCAGGTGATTGCCTTTGGGGAGGTTCTGAAACACGTGCAAGATGGTTTCCCGTTGGGGAGTCATCCGCCAGCCTTTGTCATTGAGTTCGGATTTGAATGAGGACGCGGTGTAAAGTGCCATAGTGACCCTCTCAAGAAAGTCTGCCTATTGACAATAATACACAACGATCGAGATATTTTGCAAATATCGCAGCTTATTGAAAAAAGATTGAGGAAAAAATTTGGTTTTTGATATTTTTTGACTTTTAACAAGCTTGATGACTTGCTGCAGAGGACAGAGAAGTTGTTTAGAAGTAAATATTGTTACTTCTGCCGAATGCCTCATGCCTTCTGCACAAGTGCCAAATGCCTTGCTCCCTGATTAATCGCGCTGACTGACCGGCCAAATTTAAGTCAGAGACTCCAGATAGTCGCGCACGCGGTTGCGACGCTTGGGTTGGCGGAGTTTTTGCAAAGCTTTGGCTTCAATTTGGCGGACCCGCTCGCGGGACAAGTCGAGGGCACGACCGATTTCTGCCAGCGAATAGGGGTGTCCGTCGCCCAAACCAAAGCGCATCAGAATTACATCTCGCTCGCGGCTGGTCAAATCTGCCAGCAGTTGCTGCAAGTCGCGGTGCAGAGCTTCTCGCATCAGCATTTCTTCTGGGGAGATGCTGTCGGTTTCGAGCAAGTCGCCCAACTCTGTATCTTTTTCGTTGCCCACTTTAGTTTCCAGAGAAACAGAACGGGGGACTCGCAGCAAAACTTCTCGGACTTGGGAGGCCGTCATGTCCAACTCGACAGCGATATCTTCGATCGTAGCTGTCCGACCTTTTTCTTGAGAAATTTTGCGCTGGGCTTTTTTGATTTTGTTAAGTTTTTCGGTAATGTGGACCGGGAGGCGAATGGTGCGGCTTTGAGTGGCGATAGCCCGCGTAATTCCCTGCCGAATCCACCAGTAGGCATAGGTGCTAAACCGATAGCCCCGCGTCGGGTCAAACTTTTCTACAGCTCGCTCCAGTCCGAGAGTACCTTCTTGTATTAAGTCGAGCAATTCTAAACCGCGATTTTGATATTTTTTCGCCACCGAAACCACCAGGCGCAGGTTCGCTTTAATCATGTGGTCTTTCGCTTCGACGCCTTCGGCTTGAACTCTTTCGATCGCCTCGACTGTCATCTCTGCTAACTCTGCCCACTGGCGCTTGCCTTCGGACATAATTCGCTTGAGTTCGGGCACGTCACCGACGCCGGCGGTTAATGCCCAGCGTTCCAGGGAAGGTTTATGTCCCAACTGTGCGGCTAACCGATCTCGCACTTCAATTAAATGCACGAAGCGCGCAATTAGCCCTTCTTCCTGGGAGGCGACGGTGTTGCGTAATTCCAGCAATTTGATATAGCGCTGAACTTTTTGAGCTTCCGAGACTTCTTCGTCTCTACCCAAGAGACGAACCCGACCTATTTCTTGAAGGTACAGGCGCACTAAATCTGTAGTGCGGCGGCTGGCATTTTTTTGCAATTTTGCTGCTGGGTCTGCATCTTCTGTCTCTGCTGGGTCTTGGTCGAGCAGTTCGTCTCCAGCTTCTTCAGCATCTTCATCCAACACATCACCTTGCAAGGGATTGACTCGCAGTTGTTCGTCGAATTCAGCTTCAGCGTAAAAAGAGGTGGCTGGCATAGTGATTTTCTCAGTTGCTCCGGGTGAAAAGATGCTACGCTTAGCGGTTATTTATAGTTAAGATGCCCACTTTGTTAAAACGAAGCATCACCGCTTTGTGTTTCTTTACTAACTTTCCTGACTTTTCTGCTGTTGTTCGATCGAACTTTTGCTGCCCCACTTGTTTTACCAAGATTCTGGAAAACGCTAAGAACTTTCTGATGTAACAGGTTGAAGGCCCGAAAAGTGTGTTGTACTTCTTTGTTTATGTAGCTAGTATAGATAGTGACTGGCTAGAAACAAGTGACGTTAGTCAGAAGTTAAGTTAATCTTCATCACCAATAACCTGGTTCCCGATCACTTCGGAAAATTAGCCATTTTTTTAATAAAACTTTATATAACTCGGCGCTCTAGATTAAAAATACCTTAATGAACGCAGACGTTTAATCCATTACAGCATATGGGCTTGAGAGTTGCTAGAGTCCGCAGTACCGAGTTATTGGCTGACGCAAAAACCGGGTTTATTCCTCAAATTTCTGGATTAAAACCTAGAAGTTTGAGGAAGAAACCCGGTTTCTGGATCTCTTTTGGGTAAGTTGCGACTTTGAGGCGACGATCTACTGATAATTGTTTTGGTGTTGGCTGCTGCTTCCGGCTTAACATCACGCCCCGAACACCAGCATTTGAAACCGGGTTTTTTGCCCAGGGCTTACATATCAAGCGCAAGTTTTTCCTCGCTGTTACCCGGTTGATGGGGTTTTAGTGAGAATGGTGCGATCGGGCGCGAGTCAACTCCAATTAAAATGGTTAGCGTGGGTAAAGTTTCATCAGTTCCCTCACCTGTTCGGCGTGATAGGAACTGCGAGTTAAGGGAGAAGCTACAACTTGCAAGAATCCCAAAGATTCGCCAAACTTTCTCCAAGCATCAAACTGTTCCGGAGGCACAAAGTTTTCTACGTTCAAGTGCTTTTGAGTCGGTTGCAGGTACTGTCCAACTGTTAAAATATCGCAGCCGACAGCCCGTAAGTCCTGCATCGCCTCCCGAATTTCGGTGTCTGTTTCTCCTAGTCCCACCATGATGCCGGATTTGGTGTAAACCCCAGGTGCGAGTTCGCGGCTTCGCTGCAATAGTTCCAAGGTGCGATCGTACTTTCCTTGCGGCCGCACCTTGCGGTAAAGTCGCTTTACGGTTTCGGTATTGTGGTTGAGTACCTCTGGCCGGGCTGCGAGAATGATTTCTAAAGCCTGCCAGTTACCGCACAAGTCGGGAATCAAAACTTCTATAGTTGTATGGGGCATCGCCGATCGCACTGCTTGAATGCACTCGACAAACTGAGACGCGCCCCCATCCGGCAAATCGTCCCGGTTAACAGAGGTAATAACTACGTGGTTGAGTTTGAGCCGCTGCACCGCTTGCGCCAATCTTTGGGGCTCCGTAGGATCTAATGGTTGGGGCTTTTTCTCAAAATCGATGTCGCAGTAAGGACAGGCGCGGGTACAAGCCGGGCCCATAATCAAAAATGTCGCAGTACCTGCGTTGAAGCATTCGCCGATGTTCGGACACGACGCCTCCTCGCAAACCGTATTCAGGGATAAATCCCGCAAAATTTCTTTGACGTTGCCGACGCGCTCCCACTGGGGGGCTTTAACTCGCAACCACTGGGGCTTAACTGTCACGTCTGTCTCCGCCTGAGTAGTGTTTTACAAATCATTATATACGAGCTTGCTAAATTTTAACTTGAATGTGATAAGCTAAAAATATAGTGACTAATTTCGGGATGTAGCGCAGCTTGGTAGCGCACCTCGTTCGGGACGAGGGGGTCGCAGGTTCAAATCCTGTCATCCCGATTGACTTTAACTCTTTACAGGTAACGGATTTCAGATTTATTACTCTCTAGGATATTCCATTTTCTGCTCATCCTTAGCTCAGTCCGACTTTTCTAAGTAGCTGAGTAGCCCCAAAACTGCTTCCATGTCAGCCAAGTCTGCCCTTGACTTTTTGCGCCGCGCTTTTAACTGATTGAGCATATCGGTCGGCTCTGCAGATTCTGCAACGGTCGGAGCTGAGTTTTTATTTTGTTCCCGTGAGCGCCGTGCTTCCTTGAGTTCTTCCTCCAACATCTGCACCTTCAGTCCTAAGTCGCCGTTGCGCTCGTGTAACTGATTCAGTTATGCATCCCATTCTGTAAGCTGCTTGTTGGCCACTTTCAATTCCTGCCTGAGCGATTCATCGTTGCCGCCACTCAGGTACTCAATTTTCCCAGCCGTTCCTCAATGGCGGCTATCCGCTCCATCACGGGGTTGTAGACACGACGCTGTTATTGTTTCGTGTGGACAACTCTGTAGACAGTGTAGACGCTGTATTAGCGTCGCCTAATGCAATACGGTTTACTTAAGGTTTTGGAGGCTTTAAGATAGTAAAAACAGAAGGATTCATTTTTATTCCAATACCTCTGTGTTTAACTTTTTTGCATTTAAATATTGAAACAGGTTTTTTAACAACTTTTGGGTTATTTCTCGCTCACTCTTTGCCGTAAAGTTGTATCAAGTATATCCAAATTCAACCAAATTAAAAAATGGGATTTTTTGTGGTTCTAATCGCTGATTTTTTGGGACGGCACGACGAATAACTCGTAATATACGGGTGAAGGAAATACTTAATGGTGAAATCTCTGCACTATGCGCTGCTTCACAAATTAATGACCGTACTGCCCAGTGTCCTAATAATAGACCATAAGTTTATTGCACTACTTCTCTTGGTCTTTGAGAACGAATATGAGTTTGACCTAAGAGATGTACCTTGAGTTAATCAATTGTATTTTCGGCGTTGGTGAATTAGGGTATGATGATTTGAGAGTGCGAGCGCCAAAAAATAACACTTCAAAAAACGCAGAGCTTAT
>NZ_JAUBQE010000158.1:0-1053 GCF_036701115.1 Microcoleus sp. Pol1C5
AATGACAATCGCAGTCGGACGCGCCCAGACCGAAAGAGGCATATTTGATGTCCTCGACGACTGGCTCAAACGCGATCGCTTCGTCTTCGTAGGCTGGTCTGGCATCCTGCTATTCCCCTGCGCCTACCTAGCCATCGGTGGCTGGTTAACAGGCACCACCTTCGTCACATCCTGGTACACCCACGGTTTGGCAAGTTCCTACCTTGAAGGAGCCAACTTCCTCACCGTAGCAGTCTCCACCCCAGCCAACAGCCTCGGACACTCCCTGCTGTTCCTGTGGGGCCCCGAAGCACAGTGGGACTTCACCCGCTGGTTCCAACTCGGTGGGCTGTGGACATTCGTCGCCCTCCACGGCGCCTTCGCACTTATAGGCTTTTGCCTGCGTCAGATTGAAATCGCCCGTTTGGTAGGCATCCGTCCCTACAACGCCCTAGCATTCACTGGCCCCATCGCCGTGTTTGTCTCGGTGTTCCTGCTTTACCCCTTGGGTCAATCAGGCTGGTTCTTCGCCCCCAGTTTCGGCGTCGCAGCAATTTTCCGCTTTTTGTTATTCCTGCAAGGCTTCCACAACTGGACGCTCAACCCGTTCCACATGATGGGCGTTGCAGGCATCTTGGGCGGTGCGCTGTTGTGCGCCATCCACGGTGCAACCGTAGAAAACACCTTGTTTGAAGACGGCGAAGGCGCAAACACCTTCCGCGCCTTCAACCCAACTCAGTCAGAAGAAACCTACTCGATGGTGACAGCTAACCGTTTTTGGTCGCAAATCTTCGGAATTGCCTTCTCCAACAAACGCTGGTTGCACTTCTTCATGCTGTTCGTACCCGTCACAGGCTTGTGGATGAGCTCCATTGGCATCGTCGGTTTAGCATTAAACCTGCGCGCCTATGACTTCGTATCCCAAGAATTGCGCGCTGCTGAAGATCCTGAGTTTGAAACGTTCTACACTAAGAACATTCTGCTTAACGAAGGCATTCGTGCTTGGATGGCTCCTACGGACCAACCCCACGAAAACTTCATCTTCCCTGAAGAAGTTCTGCCTCGCGGTAACGC